>JBCBXS010000317.1:0-3381 GCA_039816475.1 Pseudomonadota bacterium
GCCTCCGGTTGTTTCGCCGGAGCCTCACCGCCACTGGCGCTCGAAGCCTCTGTCTTAGATGCCTCGTCCCCGCCCGCTGGCGCCGGTGTTGCCGACGCTTCCGGCTTTTTCGTGTCAGCGCCGGCGGCAGGCGTTGCCGATGTCGCTTCCGGCGACGGAGCGTTTCCGCCCTCAGACGCTGTGGACGTCGTACCCGATTCCGCAGCGTTCCCCTGATCACCTGGCTTCGGCGCGTCGTTTGTCCCCGACGGTTTATTCTCCGGCGCGCTTTTCTCAGGTTCTTTCGACCCAGGCACCGGCTTCGGCGACGTTAAAACGCTCATGAGCATTTCTGCACGACGCTTCATGGCCGGCGGTGTCTGCTCGTCTGCGATCAGTTGGAGCAGCGTCGTACGCGCCTCGTTTTCCTGTTTCGCCGCAATGGCCGCCAGCGCCAGTTGCTCACGGGCTGAGTATTTCCATGGGCTTTCGTCGGTCGCTATGGGTGTGATCCGGCTCTTCGTCTGCGCCCACGTCTCAGGCGTCGCCTCCAGAACAGCGATCCTCAGACGCGCCAGCGACTGCAACTTCGGGTCGGCGCCATCTGTTTCGGCGACCTTCTTATAAGCGGCCAGCGCTTCGTCCTTCTTGCCGGCCGTCTCAAGCTCACCGCCAAGGCGCAGACCGGCGAGCGTCCGGTACCCGACCGGTCCGTTGTTCGCGAGCGCCGTCAGGCTCGACAGCGCCTCGGTCCGCTCCTCGTCTTTCTCGGAATTCAACAGCCGCTCGGCGACAACAAGATCGCGTCCGGCCTTCTGCTGGAGATCGGTCTGATAGGCTGAATACCAGTAGTAGCCGCCGAGGCCTGCGAGCCCCGCAACAATCGCTGCGCCGAGCGCCACTCCGTATTTGTCGAAGAACTTCGCGACGCGGTCGCGGCGGTATTCCTCTTCGACCTCACGGAGGAACGTGTCTTGCTGGTCGCTCATCGCCTCAAAGTGCCAAGCTGTGGGGAAATCGGGCGACAGTCATAGCCAAAGGCCCCGCAGACGCAAGTCGCGAGGTCGGCGTGCGCGCATCCCAGGACTGCAGCGGCGGTTGCCTAAGCCGCCATGCTCGGCAATGGCCAGACGCCAAACAACCAGTTGTGCAGATAAAACAGGAACGCGACGTAGGCTGCGAGACCAACTCCGACAGCCGTTAAATCGCCGACCAGCCCGCCGTCCTTCGTGCCGAGTGGCCCAAGCGAGACGCGGCGCTTCACCGAGATCCGATCAACGACGGCCCAAGCGAGGAAACCACCGAACAGCACCATCGACGCGAGATCTCCGTTCGCCAGCAGATGCGCCACCGCCCAGAGCTTGATGGCGACCAGCATCGGGTGCTTGAGCACCGTTCTGATGCGTGAGGGCACATAGGCCGCGACGATCGCGATCATCGCCGGGATCATAAGAAGCAGCGCGATATGCGACGTCCAAACCGGCGGCACCCAGATCTGCGGGTTCCAGCCGCCAGCTCGCGCGCTGCCGTAGCCCTGGCCGATCAGAATGAGGCCGATCAAAGACGCGACCGCAAACGCCACCTGATAGCCGATGCCGCCGAGCCGCTCTGTCAGCCGGGTCCGCTGCTCCGGATACATCGGCACGGCGTGTACGCCGAAAAACACGAGAAGTCCCAGAACCATAGTGCCCATCTGCGCGACCCTCGTCCCGTTCGCTGTGACCCGTCAGGCGAATCGCATAGCGACGGCCCGCATCTGCCTTAACTTTGACCAAACCTCGGCCTACCGCCATGCGGCTTACGTGTTCGTGGGGGCGTTTCGCGTGTTTTCCATCCCGACACCAGTCCGTAGTCGCCGCGCGGCGGACCTGCGATGAGATCAACTCGGCATGCTGACGGCAGCGCTTCGCCCGGCGGGCTTCCGTTTCCACCGGCCGAGCGTCGGACGGCCGCCCGCCCGCACGCGTCCGATCCTCACAGCTATCATCGCAACGATCACACCGCCCTCGATCAGCGCAGCGCCTACACGCTCGACGATGATGCCTTCGATGACGAGCCGATGCCGATCCCATCGACGTGGCGGACGGACGCGAACAGCCGAAAACGATCCTCTCGCGGGGCCGTGACTGCCGCCATCGGCGGGTTTCTGTTGGGACTGCTGATTGCGATCCCGGGCGTGATCATGCTGACCGGTCGCGGACCTGAGATCGCCGGCGAGATCAACCGCATTTACGCAGACGCGACGGCTGGCGTGTTCTCCAAGGACAACGGCTGGTTTGATCCCGACCGTGTCGCGCGAGCCCCGGCCCGCGAGTCCGTCGTCACAACAGCCGCGCAACCGCGCACGGCCCCCACCGAGCCTTCAGTGACCCTCTCGCCCGGCCCGGGTGACGGCGATCTGACGTCGGGCGGCGGCACTGAGATCCGCGCAAGCGTGATCCGACCGGCGCCCAGTGACGAGGGCAGCAGCGGACCGGCCCTGACGGAGCCCGAGCGCGCCGTCCCCGCGAGCGTTCAGCCGGACATCTTGGTGCTCGAAGCGAAGTCGATGATTGCCAACGGCCAGATCGGCGCCGCCCGCGAACTCCTCGAAAGCGGTCGCGGCACCGGACACGGCGCGCTGATGTTCGCGCTAGCTGAAACCTACGACCCGAACGTCCTCGCCGCCTGGGGCGAACGCGCCGTCGCGCCGGACGTGGCGCGCGCCAAAGCTGCCTACGCCCAAGCGCTCGCACAAGGCGTCGCCCGCGCCCAACTCCGCCTCGACGCCCTGCAGTAGGACAGCGCTGGTAGCGGCGCGGGCTTAGATGGCGCCAACGTTCGCAGCAGACCTGGATGCAACAGCGGGCCCGGGAGAATCGGCCTAGCGTTGTGGGATGGGGAACAGGGCGGATCGGCTGCGGACATTGAGCGAGGCGGACTTTGCAGCCGTGCGCGAAAGGCGTGTGGCTCAACCTTCGCCGGCCCTTCGCGTTGTCTCGCCTGCGATCGCGCTGGATGAAGCTCAGCTGCGCGCAGACACATCACCCGATGCGACCGTCCATAACCTCGACAGCGAACGCACGAAGCTGTTGCGGGACTGGCGCATTGTGAAAGCCGCCCGCTTCAACGCCGCGCGACGCC
This sequence comes from Pseudomonadota bacterium, assembly GCA_039816475.1. Classification (GTDB taxonomy): domain Bacteria; phylum Pseudomonadota; class Alphaproteobacteria; order Rhizobiales; family Hyphomicrobiaceae; genus JBCBWG01. The sequence goes on from JBCBXS010000317.1 coordinate 3,103, forward strand.
TCCGCAACAAACATGAGGCGGCGCAGCTAACGTTCGCGCTGTCCGGCATTTACGGTTTTGTGGTGCCGTTATTTACGCTGCAATTCGCTGGCGAGCTTGGCGACCTCAACGCGCGGCTGATCTCGTTTGTCGCCGCGTGCGCCGGCGCACTCTCATTCATCATCGCCATGCACTATCAGTGGCAGTCATTCCCCGAGCGCGCGAAGGCTCTGCACGACTGCGCGCTTGGTATCAACGATCTGAGAAAGCACCTGAAGATCGAGCCGCGGCTGACGAACG
>JBCBXS010000318.1:0-3381 GCA_039816475.1 Pseudomonadota bacterium
CGTCGGGATCTTGTCATAATCGACGCTACGACGATCGCCGCCGAACACGGTGTCGGCGAATGCGTGTCCCTCGCGGATCGCGACCGGCGTCAGCGGAACGCGGTCCGTCACGTCACCTACGGCAAAGATATGCGGCACGTTCGTCTGCGAGAACGCATCGACGGTGATCGCGCCACGGTCGTCCATGGCCACACCCGCGGCTTCGAGGCCCAGATCCGCGGTGTTCGGATTGCGCCCGATGGCAAACATGATCTCGTCGGCCACGATTTCACTGCCGCTTTTGAGCTTCCCGACCAGTCCGTCGTCCGTCTTCTCGATCGCGGCGAACACATCGTTCGTCACGAACCGGACGCCCAGTTCGCCATAACGCTGGATGACGCGATCGCGGAGGTCTTCATCGAAGCCGCGGAGCACTTTCTCACGGCGATAGATGATCGTCGTCTCTACGCCGAGATGCGCGAAGATGCCTGCAAACTCAATCGCAATATAGCCGCCGCCGGCAATGACGATCCGCTCAGGCAGGCGTTCGAGATCAAGCGCCTCGTTTGACGTGATCGCGTGCTCCAGACCCGGCAGGCCCTCGTGCATGTTCGGCCAACCGCCAGTTGCGATCAGAATATGTTTCGCCGTCACCGTCCGGTCTTCGGCAATCAGGTGCACGGTGTGCGCATCCTTCAGCACCGCGCGCGTACGCAGCGATGTGACGCCCGCCTTCTCGAGGTTGTTGAGGTAGGCATTCTCGAGCCGGTCGAGTTCGCGGTTCTTATTTGCGATCAGCGTTGGCCAATCGAACGACGTCTCAGGCTTTGACCAGCCGAAGCCTTCGGCTGCGCGAAACTCGTCGGGAAAACGGCTTGCGTAGACCAGCAGCTTCTTCGGGACGCAGCCGCGGATGACGCACGTCCCGCCGTATCGGAACTCTTCGGCAATGGCGACGCGGGCACCATGGGTTGCTGCGATACGGGCCGCCCGCACGCCGCCTGAGCCCGCACCGATCACAAACAAATCGTAGTCGAACGCCTGCATCCCGTTGGACGCCCCTCTCCTCAGCCGGTCAGACGGCAACCTCGTCATCGTCGGCCTCATCGACCGCGAGCTTCTGGATGCCGCCGTCGGCATCCGCGATCAGTGCGATCTCGGTCAGGCCGAGAAACAGGCCGTGGTCGACGATGCCCGGCACAAGCTGAAATAGTTCAGCAAGATACTCAGGCTGCCCGATCGCGCCGAAATGACAATCGAGGATGAGGTTGCCGTTCTCAGTCACAAACGGCTTCTTCTCATCGGTCCGTCGTAACGTGATATCGCCTTCGCAGCCGGCCTCCGCGGCCAACGTCAGGATCATGTTCCGTGTGGCGTGCACTCCGAAGCGGACGACTTCGATCGGCAGCGGGAACTTACCGAGGCCCTTCACGAGCTTGGAGTGATCCGCGATCACGATCATCTGGTCGGATGCGGCAGCCACGATCTTTTCGCGAAGCAGCGCACCGACACCCCCCTTGATGAGGCGCAACTCCTGGTCGATCTCATCGGCGCCGTCGACAGCCACATCGAGATACTGGAGATCATCGAGGGTGGACATCCGGATGCCGGCGGCTTCCGCCTGCTCTTGCGTCGCACTCGAAGTTGCAACGCAGACGACATCGAGACCGCCACGGACCTTTTCGCCCAGCGCATCGATGAAGCACGCGGCCGTCGACCCGGTCCCGAGCCCGACGCGCATCCCAGATGCGATATATTCAAGCGCCGCCTCTGCGGCCCTCTGCTTTTCCTGATCCAGCGCCATCAGAGACCCTTCATCCCCGCGAGATTACCAAAACGGCCTGCTCGCAGCGCCAATTCTGGCGGCACCGCACCGGTTCGGCTCGCCTATCACGATGCCGGTTCTATGGCCAGCGGCGCCCGTGCTAGGCGATTGGTCACGCGGGTAACAGCACGGGCGGCACCATGAGCAGCGGCGGGATGGATTTAACCGGATGGACGGTCGTTTTCGATCTCGACGGCACGTTGATCGACACAGCCCCGGATCTGATCGGGACCGTGCAGGCGCTGCTTGCAAGACGTGATCTCGCACCTGTCCCGGAGGCGCTGATGCGTCCTCAGATCAGCTTTGGCAGCCGGCGCATGATGCGATTGGCGCTCGCCCATCACGGCCAGACGCCCGATGACACCGAACTCGACGCGATCTTCGCTGAGTTCCTTGCCCATTACCGAGAGCATCTTGCCGATGAGAGCCGACCGTTTCCCGGGATTGTCGAACAGATGGGCCGGCTCGGCGCGGCAGGCGCACGACTGGCGGTCTGTACGAACAAGGCCGAAGCGCCGGCCCGCGAACTGCTGGCAGCGCTCGATATGTCAAAGCACTTCGCATTCATCGCGGGCCGCGACACATTCCCGATCTGCAAACCCGACCCCGGCCATCTCACCCGGACGATCGCCGAAGCTGGTGGCGACAGTGCGCGCGCGATCATGGTCGGCGACAGCGAAACAGATGTCCACACCGCGAAGGCTGCCAGCGTGCCCGTGATCGGTGTTACGTTTGGTTACACATCAATCCCGGTGACGGAATTGGACTGCGACGCGGTTATCGAAAGCTATGAGACGAACGCATTCGAGGGCGCAGTCCGCCGCCTCATTCGCGCCGAAGAATGACACGCGGCGCGCCCGGTCCCGCCAAATTCCGCCGCCATAGCGGGTTCCGAAAGCAAAGGAGACAGGTTGCATGACCGCTCAAACAAACACTGCCCTTCGCGGCATCACGACATGGGTCGCCACCGTCGGCATCGCAGCCGCTGCGATCACGGGCGCAGCACAGGCTGAGACCACGGAAGACTGCCTGAAGCAGACCTTCGAAGTGATCGCACCGATCCAGAAGACGCCGCCGGCTGAAGACAAGCTCGCGACCATCGAAAAGCAGATGGAAAAGGTCGAGGCGCACTGCGACGCCAAGGAGTTCGACCAGGCAGCAACCGAGCGCACCGTGCTCAAGGACATGATCGCGAAACTCTAGGCACGCAGTCGCTTTATCCCCGAAGCGCGCAGTCCATATGAGACTGCGCAGCTTTCGGGTGGACGCCGTTCCCAAGCCTGCCTAACGCTCCGCCGATGCGTCCGCTTGACCGGACGCCGGTGGGGCACGCGATGTCGAATTCGCAATGGCTGTGGTTGATCCTCCTCTCAATCCTCTGGGGTGGATCGTTCTTCTTTGTCGGCGTTGCTGTGGATGATGTACCGCCGCTGACACTCGTTGCCGCGCGCGTCGCGCTTGCCGCGATTGTCGTCGTGCCGGTTGCGGTTCTTGTGCTCGGCCAATCTGTGCCGATGACCGCGACGGCGTGGGGCGCTTTCGCCGGGATGGCGCTCTTTAACAACATCATCCCGTTC
>JBCBXS010000319.1:0-3380 GCA_039816475.1 Pseudomonadota bacterium
GATCATCCAGCACCAGAGAGGCGGCGTGGACCATCTCGACCGACATTGCAGCCCTGATCAGGGTCGGCGCGTTAACCGCGAACGCGTCGCCCGTGAGAACAACCAGCACACTGCGCACCCGCTTTGCAGGACCGGTCACCGCATGGCTCATCGCCACCCGCAGCGTTTCGGGCGCTGCGAGCTGGTCCACGTGCTGTGAGAGTGCGCCATCGACTTCGGCTTTGATCTCGTGCGCGCGCTCTGTTGTGGCGTTTTCTGCCATTCGTCCCAGGCCAGCGATAAGTTCCGACGCGGTCTACACGGGAATCCCGCCGACCGTTTGGCCGGGCCGTAGCACGATCGGCAGCCGATCGTGACCGGAGAAACCGCTTCGCTGTAAATTGCGGACGGCCAAGGGCCACATATGCTACGCCATCGCGATGACCGAGATCCGCGCCCGCAAGGACCAGCATCTGGATATCGTCCTGTCCGGTGCGGCTGCGCCCGCGGCCGAGGCGTCCCCGTTTGATGCCATCCGATTTGTGCACGAAGCCGCGCCCGACTTCGATGCCGACGCGATTGATCTCAGCACACCGTTCCTGTCGTTTGATCTCGGCGCGCCGTTGTTGATCAGTTCAATGACGGGGGGGCCTGCACGGGCGACCGAGATTAATTTCGCGCTGGCCGACGCTGCGCGGCACTTCCGGATTCCGTTCTGCGTCGGGTCACAGAGGATCGCGCTCGAGACCGATGCTGCAAGTGGGATCGGCCGCGAGCTTCGCACACGGGTCGGCGAGGCACCGCTTTTCGCCAACATCGGCGCGGCGCAGGTGGCGCTCTGGTCTGATCCGGCTCAAGCCCTGAAGGCGGTCGACATGATCGCGGCAGATGCCCTGATCGTGCATTTCAATCCGCTGCAGGAGGCGCTGCAGCCTGGCGGAGATACAGACTGGTCGAACCTGACGCCAGCGCTGCGCGCGCTCGCAAAAGCCTCGCCGGTGCCGCTGATTGCCAAGGAAGTCGGCAGCGGAATTTCCGCGGCGACCGCGGAACGGCTGAGCGACGTCGGGTTTGCCGCGATCGACGTGGCCGGGACGGGCGGGACCAGTTGGGCGGCCGTCGAAGCGCACCGCGCCGAGGCACCGCGCGACGCTGAAATCGCAGCCCCGTTCCGCGACTGGGGCATCCCGACACCGGTTGCCATCGCCAACATTTACGCGGCCCGCCCGGCGACACCTCTCATTGCGTCTGGCGGCATCCGTGACGGACTGGATGCGGCGAAGGCGATCCGTTTGGGGGCTTCCCTCGTTGGACAGGCTGCAGCTCTACTAACGCCCGCGCTGGAAGGCTCAGAAGCCGTGATCGCGCGGATTGACATCCTACTGGCGCAGTTGCGGATCGCCTGCTTCTGCACCGGCGCCCGATCGCTGGCAGCGCTTCGTGCGGTGCCACTGCAGACATGACGTTGGCCTCATCGGCCTTTTGGAGACCTCGATGGACGGTAGCATTCCAGAACCCCTGACGCCGGCGAAGGGCAGCACGCAGACCGGGCCGGGCGCAGCCGAAGGCCGGGGCCGTTGTGTGGTGATCGGCGCCGGGTTCGGGGGGATCGCCGCAGCGCTCAGAATGCGGACGAAGGGCTACAGCGTCACGCTCGTCGATCGCGCCCCGAAGCTCGGCGGCCGCGCGCAGGTCTTCGAGCGCGATGGGTTCCGCCACGACGCCGGCCCGACGGTCATCACAGCGCCGTTCCTGTTCGACGAACTCTTCGAATTGTTCGGCAAGAAGCGCGAAGACTACGTTGAGTTCGTCCCCCTCTCACCCTGGTACCGGTTCTACTACCAGGACGGCACGACATTCGATTACGGCGGCACTGTTGAGGACACGCTCGAAGAGATCCGCAAGATCTCGCCGGAGGACGTCGAGGGCTATCAGGAACTCCTGAAGCAGTCGGAGAAACTGTTCGATGCCGGCTTCACAGCACTTGCCGACAAGCCGTTCGATAAGCTCGGCACAATGCTGCAGCAGGTGCCGACGCTCGCCAAACTGCGCGCGGATCGAACCGTCTGGGGTCTCGTCACGACGTACCTCAAGCATCCGAAGATCCAGGAAGCCTTCTCGATCCAGCCGCTGCTGGTCGGCGGCAGCCCGTTCGACACGACGAGCATCTACGGACTGATCCACTACCTCGAGCGGCGCTGGGGTGTCTTCTTCGCGATGGGTGGAACCGGCGCGATCGTCGAAGGCCTCGGCAAGCTGATGGCTGAGGAAGGCATCGAGGTTCGTCTCGAGACCACGGTCCGTGATGTTGTCGTGACCGGCAAGCGCGCCACCGGCGTCGTGCTCGATACCGGCGAACAGATCGCCTCCGACATCGTCGTCTCGAACGCCGATCCGATGCACCTTTACCGGAAAATGGTACCCGAGCGGAAACTCGCGCCATCGACGCGGGCCAAGCGGAAATCGCGGCTTTCGATGGGCCTCTACGTTCTCTATTTCGGCACCAGAGAGACCTATCCGGACGTCGCCCACCACACGATCTGGCTCGGCTCGCGCTACAAGGATCTGCTAGACGATATCTTCCACCGGAAGATGCTGGCGGAAGACTTCTCGCTCTATCTCCATCGGCCGACCGCGACCGATCCGAGCTTCGCACCCGAAGGCTGCGAGAGCTTCTATGTGCTTTGCCCGGTGCCGAACCAGTCAGCCAACATCGACTGGTCAGTCGAGGGCCCGGCGCTACGCGAACGCATCATCGCAGCGCTCAGCCGGACACTGCTGCCCGGCCTCAAAGAGACGATCTGTTCCGACTTCTACATGACGCCGGACGACTTCGCGGACGATTACCTGAGCTATCAGGGCGCCGGCTTCTCGATCGCACCGCACTTTACGCAGTCGGCCTGGTTCCGCTTCCACAACCGATCGGAGTCAGTCGAGAACCTGTTCCTGGTCGGGGCCGGAACGCATCCGGGTGCTGGGATGCCGGGCGTCATCTGCTCGGCCAAGGTGATCGAAAACATCGTCCCCGACCCGGCCGTCGCAAAGATGGATCGCGAGCGGGCCCTCGGCGCGGCGTAACCTGCGGCAGACCGACGGCGGTTTATTCGCGGGCCTTCGGCTGGGCGCGGGATTGCATCATGCGCTGCATCATCTCGCAGGCGCCTTCCCGCTTCGTCTCGCTCGTCGCGACCATGACGTCGGACAGCAATCGGCCGGCGAGCTGGCCGAAGTCTTGCCGAGGCGCGTCCTTCGGGAACGTGCCCGGCGTCGCCGTTTCGTGCTGAACAATCGTGAGGATACGTGCCTCCGGCGCGAACCGTTTCAGATGAAACGGCATGCCGCGGTCGCCGCGGACGTGTCCGTTGCCTGCAACAACCACCACGCGACCGTGTTTTGCAAAC
>JBCBXS010000031.1:0-14148 GCA_039816475.1 Pseudomonadota bacterium
CAACGAGGCCTGGTCGCGGCTGACGTCGGACGCGCCGGTGAGCGGCATTCGACAGACTGTCCGCGCGGGGCGTGATGCAATGCGCGAGACACTGCTTGCGATGCTGCCGCAGGACCTCGCTGGCGCGCGCGTGCTCGATGCCGGTTGCGGGACCGGCGCGCTGGCCGTCGAACTTGCACGACGCGGCGCCGACGTTGTTGCCGTCGACCTGTCGCCGAAGCTGATCGAAATCGCGAAAGAGCGCCTGCCGTCGGATCTCGGCCTCGGCCGCATCGTGTTCGTCTCGGGCGACATGCTTGCCGACTACGACGTGTTCGACGCAACCGTCGCGATGGATTCACTGATCCATTACGAGACACCCGATCTCGTCCGTGCGCTCGAAGTCCTCTCGCAGAGGACGACGATGCAGATCGCGTTCACCTACGCACCGCGTACGACCGGCCTCACGCTGATGCACGCCGCCGGCAAGCTGTTTCCCCGCGGCGATCGCTCGCCTGCGATCGTCCCTGTCCGCGAGGCTGCGATCCGTTCATCCATTGCCAAAAGCGCGGTGATGACCGGTTGGGATATTGGTGACGCACACCGCGTCACGTCGGGCTTCTACATCTCGTCTGCCATGGAGGTGTCGCGCGGATGAGCGGGCCTCCGATGACACGCGAGCAGATCGAGCAGGTGCGCAAGGCGTTCCGGCAACTGCTTCCGTTCGCCGACGCGGCATCGAAGGATTTGCCACTGCCGCGCCTGCTGCGTCTGTCGCTGTTCCAGGTCTCGGTCGGCATGGCGATCGTGCTGCTGACGGGCACGCTGAACCGCGTCATGATCGTCGAGCTCGGCATCTCGGCATGGATCGTCGGTGCGATGATCGCAATCCCGCTGATCTCGGCGCCGTTGCGGCTGTTGATGGGCTTCCGGTCGGACGAGCATCGCTCGTTCCTCGGCTGGCGCCGCGTTCCCTACATCGCAACCGGCACGATGCTGCAGTTCGGCGGCCTCGCCATCATGCCGTTCGCGCTCATTCTCCTGTCCGGTGACACGACCGGGCCTGAGTGGCTCGGCCCGGTTGCCGCCGCAGGCGCGTTCCTGATGATCGGCACCGGCGTGCACATGTCACAAACCGCAGGCCTTGCGCTCGCCGCCGATCTGGCGCCGGAGGACGCGCGACCGCGCGTGGTGGCGTTGCTCTACGTGATGCTGCTCGTCGGCATGGTCATCAGCGCGCTTTCCTACGGGCTGATGCTTGCCGAGTTCGACAAGGTCCGGCTGATCCAGGTCATCCAGGGCACCGCCGTCGTCACGCTGATCCTCAATCACGTTGCGCTCTGGAAGCAGGAGCCGCGCAATCCCGAGCTGACCCGGCCCGGACGGCCGCGCGCGTCATTTCAAGAGTCATGGGCGCGGTTTCGCTCGAACCCAACATCGGCCCGCTTGCTCGTCGCGCTTGGGCTCGGCACAGCCGCGTTCTCGATGCAGGATATTCTACTCGAGCCCTACGGCGGCGAGATCCTCGGCATGACGGTCGGACAGACAACGGCGCTGACAGCCCTGCTCGCCGGCGGCACGTTGATGGGCTTCTGTCTCGCAGCCTACGGCCTCGCGCGGGGTGCTGAGCCGCACAGGCTCGCCGCCTGGGGTGTCCTCGCAGGCGTACCGGCCTTCTCAGCCATCGTGTTCGCAGCACCGCTTCAGTCAGCGGTCGTCTTCTGCTTCGGCACAGCGCTCATTGGCGTCGGAGGCGGGCTTTTTGCGGTCGGCACGATGACGTCGGCAATGGCGCTCGCCCAGAACGGGCAAAGCGGTCTCGCACTTGGCGCATGGGGCGCCGTACAGGCCTCGGCCGCGGGCGCCGCCATCGCACTCGGCAGTCTCATCCGCGACCTGGTCTCGACGCTTGCTGAGGCGGGCGCGCTCGGCGAAGCGCTTGCGTCCAACGCGACCGGCTATAGCGTCGTCTACCATCTCGAGATCGGTCTCTTGTTCGCAACGCTCGCCGTTATCGGCCCGCTCGCGCGTCACGCGACCGATCCTGCTACCGCCGGACGCAAGTTCGGCATCCACGAATTGCCTAGCTGATCCGATGCAAGGAGGACCCCGACTATGAGTGGGACTGAGCTTACAAGCCACTACGACGCAGCGCTGGTTGCCCTCTGGGCGTTCTGGCTCGCGTTCTTCGCGCTTGTTTTCTACCTGCAGCGCGAGGGACGCCGCGAGGGCTATCCCCTGATCATGGAGCCGACCGGCCGCGTCGACGATCCGGGCGCGCCGTTCATGCCCGACCCGAAGACCTACAAGCTGCCGCACGGCCAGGGCGAGCACACCGCGCCGAACTACGAGGCTGATGGCCGCGACCTCAACATGACGTCTACGGCGCGCTGGCCGGGCTCCCCGGTCGAGGCCGATGGCGATCCTCTGAAAGACGGGATCGGTCCGGCTTCGTGGGCCGAACGCATGGATAAGCCCGAGCTCAACCACGAGGGCCACGCCAAGATCGTGCCGATGCGCCTCGAGCCGGACTTCGACATCCGCTCCGGCGATCCGGACCCTCGCGGCATGGACGTGATGGCCGCCGACCAGCAGCTTGTTGGCACGGTCTCCGACGTCTGGATCGACCGCGGCGAGATGATGATCCGCTATCTCGAAGTCGAGTTGTCGTCGGACGGCGATGGCGACGGCGATAAAAGCGGAGCCGGCGACAAGGTGCTGGTGCCGATGACGCTCGCGCGCGTTGGCGACTACCGCAATGCACTTTCGGGCTGGGCCGGGGTCGTGCGCGTCGGCGCGATCGATGCCGAGCAGTTCCAGAACATCCCGCGGACCAAGAGCAACGACAGCGTCACGCTGCTAGAGGAAGACAAGATCACCGGCTACATCGGCGGCGGTCATTTCTTCCGGAAGTTCGCAAACCAGCCGGCCGTCTAGGGACGGCAACTCCACGGGCTTCGGGGCGCGGCAAGCAGGCCGTGCCCCGAAGCGCCACAGAACACGCGACACGTATCCTGCGTCAGGAGAACGCCCATGTCCGATCATGATTTCGAGTTTGGCGAAGGTGTCGGCTTGCCGAAGCGGCTGCCGCCCGGCGAGCAGATCCTGTGGCAGGGCAAACCCGACTGGAAACGGATCGCAGTCGAAGCGCTGCACATCCGCAAGATCGCAGTCGCCGTGATTGTGCTCGCGGTCCTCCGCCTTGCCTGGAACGCAGATGCGAACGGCACGATGGGTGCGGACTCGATGAACGCGCTCACGCAAACGCTGATGTTCGGCGGCGCGCTGATCGCGCTCACCGCGCTCATTGCCTGGGGTATCGGCCGATCGACCGTCTACACGCTCACGACGGGCCGCGTTGTCATGAGCTACGGGCTCCTCGCGCCGATCGCGCTCAACCTTCCGCTCGCAAAGATCGTGACGGCTGACATGAAGTCCGGCGCGCGCGGCACCGGCGACATCTCAATCACGCTCGACGAGAACACGCGGCTCGGCTTTCTGCATCTGTGGCCGCATGCCCGTCCGTGGCGGACCAAGCATCCGCAGCCGACGTTGCGCGCGATCCCGGCCGTCGGCGACGTCGCCGAGCGCTTCGTTGTAGCGCTTCAGGCAAGCGGTCTTCGCCGGCCGATCCTCGCGGGCGACCGCGCGGCGAGTGGCCCGGTCGATGCTGCGTCTGCGCATGTGCGCACACCGGCCGCGCACGATGGCGATCTGGATCGGGGCCTTCCGGCCCGCGCATGACGCGCAGCGTTCGATCGTCCAATGGAACTGAACTCAGCCCTGTGAGGCCGCGATGACCGAGACATCACCCAGACGGACCGACCACGGCGACGGCGCATCAGCGCGCCTCAACGGTTCGGAGGCCGCGCACCCGGGCTATGACGCGACAGGGCTGCCGCGCGGCCCGGCCCTTGGCAAGGGCCAGGTGGATTCGCGCCATCTTAATCCCGTCCTCCTTTGGGGTCCGGTGCCGATGGCGGGCTTTCTGATCGTCGGCCTGACACTTTTGTTCGTGCTGTTCACCGCCGACACCCGCGACAGCGTCCGCGCCATGTCTGGCGAGGAGATCGCCGCGCGCACGATCGCATTCCGCATCGCCTCCGACGGCCGCTCCGTGACAGCCGCCAATCCGGCCGACGGCAAAACGCTTTCTGTTTTCGAATACGGCGAGCACGGCCTGCTCGCGACCGTTCTTGAAGGGCTTGCCTTTGAACGCGCCCGCAAGCGCAAGCCCGCGGACAGCCCCTATCGGCTGGCCATGTCGGACACCGGGCGGCTGACGTTCCACGATCCTGAAACCAACAGCTCCGTCCTGATCAACGCATACGGGAAGAAGAATGTGCAGTTGATCGCACGCTTGCTGCAACCAGAGAGGACCAACCCATGACCGCGACCGCATGGTCCGGCTTCGGCCTCACGCGACGCCGGGAAGACGTCACGTGCCGAGTTGAGGTGTCACACACCTTCGAAAGCCTCCACGCGCACGTCGAGCTCGATGGCGACATCGCGATCGAACCTGGCGATGAAGTCATCGTCCACGGCGCACCGATCGAAGTGCCCTACGGCGAAGTTCAGTCATTTGACCGAAGCGCCACCGTTATTCGCGCGCCCTGGTACGAGCGGGCCTGGACCCGCATGACGGGCGACCTCGAATTCATGGAGCTTTGTGAGTTCTCGTTCTCCGAGGAGGGCCGGCTATGAATGCACCTGTCCGCGACAAAGACATCCTCGCTGCCCGCAAGGTCAACGAGACGACGCAGATGGCGCAAGAGACGACGATGCTGTCGCCGCGCTTCTACACGACCAACTTCGACGAGATGGATCGCATCGACGTCACGCCCGTCCGCCGCGAGTGGGACGCGCTGATCGCCGAGATGAAATCCGATCCCAACAAGGCACACTTCAAAAAGACGGAAGCCTGGGACGAGATCGACTTCGACGCGCTCGACCCGGACCTTCGCAAGGAACTGATCGACTTCCTCGTCTCGTCTCTGACGGCCGAGTTCTCCGGCTGCGTCCTCTACAAGGAGATGCGCAAGCGCGGCAGCAACGCCGACATCTGCGAACTCTTCTCGTACATGAGCCGGGATGAGGCGCGGCACGCGGGCTTCATCAACGATGCCCTGAAAGAAGCCGGTATCGGCGTGAACCTCGGCTTCCTGACCAAGGCAAAGAAGTACACCTACTTCCAGCCGAAATTCATCTATTACGCCACCTACCTTTCCGAGAAGATCGGCTACGCGCGCTACATCACGATCTACCGCCACCTCGAGCGCAATCCGGATCGGCGCTTCCACCCGATCTTCAAGTGGTTCGAGGAGTGGTGCAACGACGAGTTCCGTCACGGCGAGGCGTTCTCGCTGCTGATGCGCGCACAGCCCGAGACGCTGCGGGGGCGCAACAAGCTCTGGATCCGCTTCTTCCTGCTCGCGGTTTTCGCGACGATGTATGTCCGCGATCACGCGCGACCGGCGTTCCACAAGGCGCTCGGCGTCGATATCGACGAGTACGACTTTCAGGTCTTCCGCATCACGTCGGAGATCTCGAAGCAGTGCTTTCCGCTCGAGCTCGACATCGACAATCCGAAGTTCAAGGCGGGCCTCAAACGCCTGCTCGCGATCAGCCAGGCGCTTGAAGACGCCAAGGCCAAGGGCGGCATTTCCGGGCGCATCAAGAGCGGCTGGCTGATGGCGCGGGCCGGCGCGACGTTTGCGCGGCTCTACATGCTGCCGACCAAGCCGAACGACATCCCCGAGACGAGCCGGCTGCAACCGGCCTGGTGACGCAATCACGGCCGGGCGCCAACCGCCAACCCAAGCGACGCCCGGCCGGTCTTTCACTGATGAGTTCAGCCGAGCCCAATTCAGTCCATCCCGTCCAACGAGACGCAACCAGCGAGTGATGCCCCAGCGGCCCTAGACCCCGATGTTCGACGTCCTTCTCCCAATCCTGTTTGCGATCTTCCTGTGGTGGGGCACCACGGGCTTGATCATCTATGCCGACGGGTTGCCGAACTGGACGTTCAAGTGGACGTTTGCTGCATCCAGCATCGCCGCGTCCGCTGCACTCATCGCGATCTCGGTGACGATGAATGAGGTCGGCACCACCGCCGTCTACATCGCCTTCGCCTCAGGCGTCGCGCTCTGGGTCTGGCAGGAGACGGCCTTTTACATGGGCTATCTCACCGGCCCGCGGAAAGCCGCCTGCCCCAACACCTGCGGAGGCGTCCGGCACTTCTGGCACGGCGTTGAGACCGTCCTCTGGCATCAGATCGCAGCGCTCGCAGGCTTCGCTGCACTGTGGCTTCTCCTCGGCGGGGCTGAGAACCAGGTCGCGCTTTGGACCTATGCTGTCCTCTGGCTGATGCAGCAAAGCGCGAAGATCAACGTCTTCTTCGGGGTGCGGAACCTGAACCTCGAGTTCCTGCCGCAACATCTGCGCTACCTGATCCCATTCATGAGCCGGCGGTCGTTCAACGCGTTCTTCCCGGTCTCGATCCTGGTCTCAGGCGCTGTGTTGGGAGCTGCCATCCACGGGCTCGCCGCGCTGCCAGCCACCGCGCCGGCGACGCTGGCCGCAGGCGGCGTCATGATCGCAACATTGCTCGCGCTCGCGATCCTCGAACATCTGGCGTTGATGGTCCCCATCCCGGCGGACCGGCTTTGGGACTGGAGCCTTGCCTCACATCAGCGGCACCGACCGCAGGGCGCGCGCGTCGCTGCGACGTCGCCTGCGACAGACCGCGCTGCGACTGAAGTTTCCAGCCAACCCGGCGACTGGTCCGCCGAGATTGAGGGGGCCTGCGACCGCGATCGGTTGCATCGCCTGCTCGACGGCGTCGCGCAGGGCGGTTTCGGCGACATCACGGAGCTTGGCGGCATCGTCCGCGCCGGGCCCGACTGGGTCCGCATCGGCGTCCGCGACGGCGCTGCGACGATTGTTGATATCACCCCTGAACCCAAGGCCCGGAGCCGCGCGTTTGCCACAGGCGCGCGGTTCGACAGTGCGCGGCTACAGGCCGCGTTCCAGGCCTGCATCATCCGACCATTTGCCGCTTGAGTTAGGTCAGGCGATCGCACACATGAACGAGACGGGAGAAGCGCGACACATGAAGTACGAAGATCGGTTTGAAGCTAGCTTGCGCGCTGTTCGCGCCGAAGGCCGTTATCGTGTGTTTGCCGATCTGGAGCGGTGTGCCGGTGCGTTTCCGACCGCCTCGCGCCATGGCGCCGGCGACAACCAGCGCCAGGTCACAGTCTGGTGCTCGAACGACTACCTCGGCCAGGGCCAAAACCCCGTTGTCATCAATGCCATGCACGACGCGCTCGACAAGGTCGGCGCGGGCTCCGGCGGTACTCGAAACATCTCCGGCACCAATCACTATCACGTGCTGCTTGAAGAGGAGCTTGCGAGCCTTCACGGCAAGGAAGCAGCTCTCCTCTTCACGTCTGCCTATGTCGCAAACGACGCGACGCTCGACACGCTCGCCAAGCTGATCCCGGGCATCGTCATCTTTTCCGATGAGAAGAACCACGCATCGATGATCGCCGGCATCCGCCACGGCGGCGCGCCGAAGCGGATCTTCCGTCACAACGATATCGAACACCTCGAAGAGTTGCTCCGCGAGTACCCGCTCGAGACACCAAAGCTCATTGCTTTCGAGAGCGTCTACTCGATGGACGGCCACATCGCGCCGATGAAGGAGATCTGCGATCTCGCAGATCGCTACAACGCACTCACCTACCTTGATGAGGTCCACGCCGTCGGCATGTACGGCGCGACAGGCGGCGGCATCTCCGAACGTGAAAGCCTCGCCGACCGCATCGACATCATCAACGGCACGCTCGCCAAGGGCTTTGGTGTCATGGGCGGCTATATCGCCGCCAGCCGTGCTTGCTGCGATGCCATCAGGTCTTATGCGTCCGGCTTTATCTTCACGACGTCGCTGTCACCGGCAATCGCTGCCGGGGCACTTGCAAGCGTCCGCTATCTGAAAACCAGCAACGCCGAGCGCGAAGCGCATCAGGAACGCGCTGCGACGGTCAAGCGCCGCCTCAGCGAAGCCGGGCTTCCAGTGATGGAAAACCCGAGCCATATCGTGCCGGTGCTTGTCGGTAATCCGGTGCACTGTAAGGCCGTGACCGACGAGTTGCTCGATGCATGGGGCGTCTACGTCCAGCCGATCAATTACCCGACCGTCCCGCGTGGGACGGAGCGGCTGCGCTTCACGCCGACACCGCTGCACACGGATGCCCACATCGATCACCTGGTCGAGGCGATGACGTCGCTCTGGGAAGCGTGCCCCGTCGGCAAAGACCACTACGTCCGCCTCGCCGCTGAATAGGCTTGCGGCCAAGCGAGGCGTTCGGTCTTGATGCTGCTCGCGATGCGACCTCAGTCGGGCGTCAGACCGGCGAACAACCGCGACATGATCTGGAAGAACGGTTCAGGGCCCGTGTAGCCCTCGATCCGCGCGATCTCACGGCCGTCGCGGGCGAGCACCGCCGTCGGCACAATTGTGAGCGGGCGCTTCAGCCCAGGCACGCGCTGCTCGGCCTCACCGGCATTTGCAAAGACCAACGGCGCTTCTCGCGCGCGCGCTGATTTTACGTACGTCGGCGCGACGTCGCGGCGGAACAGCTTGCAGTAGATGCAGCCCTTCGCCTCGAACACGATGAGCTCGTAGGCAGGCGGCAGAGATGTGAGGGCATCACCGCCGCGCGCTGCGTCCGCCGGTGTTCGCATACCGAAGCTGGCGGCCGCGAGACCGGCGGCCGCGATGAGGGCGAGAGACCAGGGACGGACGGCGAGACGAACCATCCCTCCGATGTAGGCGCCGCCGCCGATCGCCGCCGGAATTCCTTGGCGAAGGGTTAAGCGGTGCCCGGGAGTGGGACGGCGTCAGCCGATGCACGCGTTGCAGCGCGCTTGCCGCTAACGACGCATCGGCAGCGATCACCGCCCGCGATCACGCCTCACCAGAATGCAGCCGGCTGCTGCACGCGGAACCGCTTGTAGGTTGCCGTCACCTTCGTGCCGATCGGAACGCGGCGATAAAGGTCTGCGACATCTCGATTGTGCATGCGGACGCAGCCTTTCGAGACCGGCCGACCGATCGTCCACGGCGCATCGGTGCCGTGGATGCGATAGAGCGTCGAGCCGAGATAAAGCGCGCGATTGCCAAGCGGATTCTGCGGATGGCCGCCGGGCACGAACGCCGGCAGCCGCGGGTTTTCGCGACGCATCGCAGCCGTCGGCGTCCACGCCGGATTGACCTTCTTCGCACTGACGCGAAGGACGCCGGTCCAGGCGCTTTGCGCGCGTGGTGATGCAATCGGATAGGCGATGGCCCGCCCGCGCGATGTCACCCAGTAAAGCTGTCGGTCGCCGAAGCTGACGAAGATCTGACCCGGCGCAAAGCGCGAGGGAAACGCGACCAGCCGCGCCGACGACTGAAACTGCGGTTCGGCCGCAGTCGTGTTTCCCCAATCGAACAGGAAGAAGCCCTGCGCATGCGCGGGGACGATGGCGGAGCTGAGTGCGGTGACGACAAGGGCTGCGAACGCGGCAGCGGTGCGAAGACGCGCGACGAACATCTGGGACCTTTCTTCCTACCGACCGGGCAGGAACGCGAGACAACAAGGACGGCCGGACGTTCGAAAAACAAGGTGAAGGAACCGTTAAAGAAACGGCCCCGCCGCGAATGCAGCAGGGCCGATATCTTGGACGCGTGACGCGCCGCGTCGGGTGCGATTGCGATAATCGCAACCCCTTGCACAAGTCGCGTCAGCCGAGGTGGCTGACCATCTTGTGCTGCAGATAGGCGTTCAGACCTTCGATCCCGCCTTCGTGGCCGTAACCGGAATCCTTGACGCCACCGAACGGTGTCTCCGGCAGCGCGATCCCGTGGTGGTTGATCGACAGCATGCCGGCTTCGATCCCATCTGCAATGCGCGTTGCCCGCTTCGCGTCGTGCGTGAAGGCGTAGCTTGCGAGGCCGTACGACAGGCGGTTTGCCCGCTCGAGCATCTCGTCCTCGTCCTTGAACGGCAGCATCACCGCGACCGGACCGAACGGCTCTTCGTTCATGATGCGCGCCTTGTCGGAGACATCCGTCAGCACCGTCGGCTCGAAGAAGTTGCCCTGGTTGCCGATCCGGTTACCGCCAGTCTGGACCTTGGCGCCGTGGTCTTTCGCATCACCGATGAACTCATCCATCGCGTTAATGCGGCGCGGGTTTGCAAGTGGGCCCATCTCGCTTTCCGGATCGAGGCCGTCGCCGACCTTCAGGTTCTGCGCGATGTCGGTGAACTTGGAGACAAACGTGTCGTAGACCTTCTCGTGGACGAAGAACCGCGTCGGCGAAATGCAGACCTGGCCCGCGTTGCGATACTTGAGGCCAGCTGTCAGTTCCGCGACCTGCTCGGCATCGACGTCATCGAAAATCATCATCGGCGAGTGACCGCCAAGCTCCATCGTCACCCGCTTCATGTGCTGGCCCGCCATGGCGGCCAACTGCTTGCCGACCGGCACCGAACCCGTGAACGAAATCTTCCGGATGGTCGGATGCGGGATCATGTACTCCGACAGCTCAGCCGGCGTTCCGTAGAGCAGGTTGATGACGCCGGCGGGCACGCCTGCATCGTGGAAGCATTTGACGAGACCGATCGGGGAGCCCGGCGTTTCTTCGGGGCACTTCAGGACAATCGTGCATCCGGCGGCGAGCGCGGCGGCGATCTTGCGGACGGCCTGAGTGACCGGGAAGTTCCACGGCGCAAAGCCCGCAACGACACCGACCGGTTCCATCAGCACCATCTGGCGAACGCCATCTGCGCGGGCGGGAATAATGCGCCCGTACGTCCGCCGGCCCTCTTCCGCAAACCACTCGATGACTTCCGCGGCGCCGCCAAGCTCGACCTTGGCTTCCTTCAGGACCTTGCCCTGCTCGAGCGTCAGGACTTCTGCGATCTCGTCGGTCCGCTCGCGCAGAAGGTCGGCTGCCTTCCGCATGATCTTCGACCGCTCGACGGCCGGCGTCTTGCGCCACTCCTTGAAGGCACGCTCGGCGGACGCAATCGCGCGGTCCATTTCGGCTTTCTTGGCGTGGGGGAGCGATGCGAGAACGGTATCGGTCGAGGGGTTCACGACGTCTTCCGACTGGCCGCTGTCGCCCTTCGTGAATTCGCCATCGATGTAGAGATTGAGGTCGCCGTAGGACATGGCGCAGGCTCCGGTCCGTTATGGGGTGTGGGGTCGGGACCGGTGTAATGGGAAATGGCAGCGGGTAAAACCGTCAACTGCGATCATGGCTCGGCTTTAGCCGAGACAGGCCTCCGCTCTCGACTCTGTTTCAGGCGAGACAAGTAAGCGGCGGCGTCTTGTGAGGTCCGCCGCGGCAGGCTGGTGTGTTGAGGCTGCGCGAGCGACGAACGCCGCTGCGGCAGAGCCTGATAGCTCGGATCGAAGAGGACTGCCTAGCGACCCTGCGACTGGCACATGCAGTCGAGGTGCGTGGTCGACTGAAGGTCGATCAGCTCCTGCGGAACCGGCTCGCCATCGGCCTTCAGGGCCTCGATCTTCTCTTCTGTAAGTCGGAGTCCTTCGCGCGGGTCGTCCTGAGAGTTGATCGTCTCGATCAAGCTCTTCATTTCGTCGTCCGTGAGCTTCCGGCCCATTTCCTTGGTTCCTTCCTACCGCTGGGGTTTGTGTTGTGACCCCTGGTTATCAACGTTATGGCCGCGATTTTGCTTTTCCATGCGACAACGCAACCCAGGGGTCCGGACGCCAGCGGTGCACAGCATGTTTGCTCATTCGGGCTCTGGCCACTGCCGACGTTGGTCAAACGCGGCCATAGCTGAGACATCCAAGGATGAGTCGCGCGGGATGAACACTGCCCTAACGAGCCTTTCCGGATGAGTGCTCACAATTGTCTGACGGATGTTACGGGCGTTCACGTTGGCCACGCCGATGACAGCGCCCGCGTGACCGGCGCGACGGCGATCCTGGTCGACCGGCCGAACGTGGCGTCGGTATTCGTGCCCGGTGCGCCCCCGGCAGCCGCGACACCGGGCTTCTCGCACCGCAACAAACGGTCGACGGAATCGATGCGATCGTCCTCTCCGGCGGATCAGCGTTCGGGCTAGACGCGGCCGGTGGCGTGATGGCCTTGCTCGCAGGACGCGGCGTTGGGCTCGAAGTTGGAACAGCGCGCGTGCCGATCGTGCCGCAGGCGATCACGTTCGATCTCAATGCGAGCGACGGGGCAGCAGAGCGCGCTGGAAGTTTCTACTGGGATCTCGGATGGCGCGCGGCGGCGATGGCGGTGTCGTCTCACCCGAGCACCCCTGTCGAGATCGGCTCGGTCGGCGGCGGCATGGGGGCGACGACGGCGGACCTGAAAGGCGGCCTTGGAACGGCGAGTATGACCGTCGCGGGCGGTGAGACGGTCGCCGCGCTTGCGGTCGTCAACGCGATCGGAAGCGTGCTTGCAGCCGCTGACGATCCGAATTTTCTCGCCGGAGGGGTCGAGCGGGGCGCAGAGTTCGGCGGCCTCGGCGCTCTGGCCGGCTCCACTGGAGTGGCGCCACTCCGCACGAAGCTCGGCGCGCCGCCATCGACCACGATTGCCTGCATCGCAACCGATGCGACGCTCACAAAGTCCGAGGCGAAGCGCTTGGCCATCATGGCGTCGGCCGGTCTTGCCCGGGCCGTGAACCCAGTTTTCGCGCCGATGGATGGCGACACCATCTTCACCGTCGCGACCTGCCGGGCCGAGCGGGACGACGCGCCCAGCGCCCTGATGTCGCTCGGAGCGGCGGCTGCCGATTGCCTGACGCGGGCCATCGCCCGAGGCGTGTTTGCAGCAGGCCGCCCGTCGGAGACCTATCGCGGGCCGCCGACCTGGCAGGAGCGCTTCGCCGACAGCAACGGCGTGGACCGCGAAACCCCATGAGCCCCGCGAAATGGATCGCAGCAATTGCCGCGACGGGCGCGTTGATTGCGATCACAGTCTTCGCACAGGCCCGCTACGCGCAGATGGCGGACTGTCGCGATGGTGGTGGTTACTGGGACGGCAGAGCCAGTGAATGCCGCGCCCTGCCCCGGATCATCATCAAGCGCGATCTCGAACGGATCTAGGCGGGGACAATCGCCTTGTTACCCGCGGCCGAACCGGCCGACGCGATAGGGCTGCGGATCAGTGAACGGCGCGGCGCCAGTGACCATTGCGGCGATGAGTTCGCCGGTGACGGGGCCAAGCGTCAGGCCCAGATGATGGTGCCCGAGGTTCGCCCAGAGGCCCGCCCGACCGGGGACGGGGCCGACCATCGGCAGCATATCGGGGAAACAGGGCCGTGCGCCGAGCCAGGGGCCCGCATCGCGTTTGGCGCCGAGCGGAAACAACTGCCGTGCCTTCGGCGTCACCATCTCAAGCTGCCGCGGCGTCGCGGGCCGATCGCGCGTTGCGAACTCGGCACCGGTCGTCAGCCGCACGCCCTTGGTCATCGGTGCGAGGACATAGCCGTTGTCGAGATCGAGGACCGGCCGGTTGAGCACCGCATTGCCTTCAGCCGCGAAATGCATGTGATAGCCGCGCTTGGTCGCGAGCGGGGCGTTGACGCCAAAGCTTTTGAGCAGGTCGCGCGACCAGGGCCCAAGGCAGAGGACAGCATCACGGGCTGAAAGAGCACCCTCGGCCGTCGCGACAGACCATCCGGGCAGGTCACCCGCCACGTCACGCGCAAGCAACGTCGCGTCAGCCGTCGCAAGCCGGCCGCCACGGCGCCTGAAAAGTGCGAGATAGGCCTCCGTGAGCGCCAGCGGATCGAAGATGCTCGCGGGTTGCGGCATCAGAAATCCGCCGACGAGATTGCCGGCAAGATGCGGCTCCAGCTCCGCCAACCTATCGGGGTTGCAGACCTCGTATTCGACGCCGTAACGCGCCTTGGCGTCCTGCTGGACGGCTTCTTCGGCCGCCATGTCCTCGGTATCACGAACGACCCGTAGATATCCGCGATCGCTGAGCAGGTGTTCGGCGCCCGCTTCCGCCATGAGTTTGCGATGGGTCACGAGACAGCGTGCAATCAGAGGGGCGTTGGCTGACGCAATCGCGTGGAAGCGGCGTTCCGACGAGTTCCAGAAGTAGCGCGCGAGCCAAGGCAGCAGCGC
>JBCBXS010000320.1:0-3377 GCA_039816475.1 Pseudomonadota bacterium
CACGGAATCGCGTTAGCGATGCATTGCACAGGGCGCAGCTAAATGATAAGAACAAATAATGAACAAGATGAGATTGATCCACACCGGCGATTGGCATCTCGGCCGCGCTTTCAGCGACTTTCCCGACGCCGTCGCAGGCGAGCTTGCCGACGCGCGACGCACTGTTGTTGGCCGCGTCGCGGCGGCCGCGCGGGGCCACGGTGCGCGTCATGTTCTGGTGGCGGGCGACACGTTTGACCGGCCGGATCTGCCGTCGCGATGGCTACACGCGGTGCTCGATGCCTGGCGCCGCGCTGAGGACCTCACGTGGCATGTCATCTCCGGCAACCACGATCCGCTGAAAGAGCGCGGCGTCTGGGATCGCGTTCGCGAAATCGGTCTGCCGGCCAACGTCCGGTTCCACGGCGTCGCGCAACCGACTGAGATCGAGGCTGGCACCTGGCTGTTGCCGGCGCCGCTCTCAGGGGCCTCGGCCGACGGCGATCCGACAGCGTGGATGGAGCAGGCAGCGACGCCGGAAGGCAGCTTCCGGATTGGTCTGGCGCATGGTGCGGCGCGGGCATTCAGCGGCGAGCATCCGAAGGTGCTGATTGCCGCGGACCGGGCGAAGCGCGCGGGCCTCAATTATCTGGCGCTTGGCGACTGGCACGGCGCGCTGAAGCTCGACGCGAAGACCTGGTATGCCGGCACGCCCGAGTGCGACAACTTCCGGACCGAGACGTCGGGCCAGGTCCTCGCCGTCACGATTGAAGGGCCCGGCGTTGATACGGCGCAGGTGACTGAAATCCCGACCGCGCAGCATCGCTGGTTGACGGCAACAGTCGCCGAAGGGCTTACAAACGACATCGACGCACTCGCCGGTCGCCTCGACGGTCTGGACAGCGGCGCCGACCGCGCGATCGTCAGGATCGTCTCCAGCGGCGCGACGACACCGGAACAGGTCGCAGACGTTGAGGCCCGGCTCGAGCAACTCGCAGCCCGCGTCCGCCATCTCGATCATCGCACGCGCCACCGCCAAATCGTCGTTCCCGCCGGTGCCATCGAAGACCTCGGCGATCCGTCGCTGATCGCGATTGCCCGAACATTGCAGGATGACGCTGCGAGCGGCACCGTGGCTGCATCCGACGACGCACTGGCGCTGCTGATGCAATATGCGGCGGATACGACCGTCACGCCTGCGGACCGCGAATCCGATGCGAAACGGGGGGCGGCCGCATGAGATTTCTCTCGCTCACGCTTGAGGAATGCGGGCGCTTCTCCGAGGCGGTCTCCCTCGGGCCGTTCGCACCCGGGCTCAATCTCGTCGCCGCGCGCAACGAGGCTGGCAAGTCGACGGCGCTCGCCGCGCTGCGGCTGCTGTTCGAGGCAAAGCACACAACGCGGTCTCGCGAGGTCGAACGGTTGCGGCCCTATGCGGGCGGGTCACCGTTTGTGAGCTGCACGTTCGCACTGGATGATGCCGAGTGGCGGCTGTCGAAGCGATATCTTGGAAATCGCTCGGCCGAACTGACCCGCGTTAACGGCGGCGGCCTCGTTCGCGGTGGCGAAGTTGATGACCGCCTCGGAGAGCTGCTCGGTGTCTCCGGTCACCGGCAGGCGCTGCTCTCGCAACTCTGGGTCGAGCAGGGTGCTGCCCTGCCGTCCCGAGGGCGCGAGGCCCGGGCGAGCACCTCCGATCAGGCCAACGCACGCCGGCTCACGGAATTGGTAACCGCCTCAGCGTCAGAAACGGTCGTCAGCTCGCGTCTTGCAGATATTGAAGCCCGCGTGCTGGCGGACCTCCGCGTTTATCTCACCGACACCCTGCGCCAGCCGAGACAGCACGGGCCGTGGCAACGCGCGATTGCGGCGCGAGATGCAGCAGAGGAGCGCCTCGCCGAGGCGGAAGCGGCCGCCGACGCTGCGCGCGAACGGCTGGACCGCGCCCGAGATCTCGCAGCAATGCTCGCCGAGATCGATCATCCCGACGGGCTGCCGGCAAGCAAGGCGAAGCACGCCGAACTCATCGAAGCGGTCGCGGAGGCCGAGCGGATTTCGGCTGAGGTGCGGCGCGCCCACGAGCGGATCGAACATCTGAAAGCGCAGGCAGCCCTCGCCCAAACCGAGCGCGAGACGCTGCTTGCGCGATCGAAGATCATCGATCGGTTGCGCCAGTTGGACCAGTCGCTTGAGACCGCAGCCGACGTCATCGCGGACGCCGAAGACGCGGCGCTGGCAGCGCGCGAACGCCACGACGGCGTCATCGCTGAACACAAGGCGCTCGCGCTTGCGAGCGAGGCGCGGCGGCTTGCGAGTGCCTACAAAAGCGCCGGTATCCAGCGGGCTCGCCTTGCAGATCAGGTGTCGAAAGCCCGCGCACACGCGAGCGATCTGGACCGTCTCAACCGGGAAATCGCCGATCTCACGATCACCGATGAAGCGCTGGCTGGCCTTCGCAGCGCCGACAGGGCGGTGATCGAGGCGCGGGCCGCCGTTGATGCGCTCGCGACCGAACTTGTCGTCACTTACGAACCGGGCTGTGAAGCACGGATCGAGATGGATCGGCAGTCTCTGAGCGACGGCGAACGCGTGCGGCTTGAGAAACCGGCGATGCTGTCGGTGCCTGGCATCGGCACAATCTCGATTGCCCCCGGCGGCGATGTGTTTGCAGCCGACGCACGCGATCAGCTTACGACGGCGACGCACGCGCTATCGACGGCGCTTGCAGAGTGCGGTGTCACGTCGGTTGCGGACGCTGAGGCGTTGCTTGCGCTGAGAGCCGATCTCACCGCAAAGCGTGTGTCGATTGTTGCCGCGCTGGGCGTGCTCGCGCCGGCCGGAGTCGTCGAGTTGGAGCGGGCGTGCGAGATCGCGCGCGACGAGGAGACAGCCCTTGAGCGCGCGGTTGCCGATCAACCGACGCCCGTCGATGATGATCGCTCGCAAGAGGAGATCGAGGCCGCGTTTGAGGATGCAAGACAGCGCCGTCAGGTCACCGAGGCAGCCCTCCGCGAAGCGGAAGGTCGCCTGACCGACTACCGCGCAAGGCGCCAGGCCCGCGCTAACGAGCGATCACTGCTTGCCGAGCAACTGAAAGCCCGCGCGGCGCCGGTCGACGAAACCGGGCACGCTCGCGATGCAGACGATGTCGCCCGCAGGCTCGGCCAAGTCAGCGATGAGCTTGCCGAAGCACGCGAAGCGCTCGGCGGGTGGCAGCGTCAGGCGATGGATACGGACCAGCTGACGGGGTTGCGACACCGGCGGGATCAAGTCGCCCGCGAAGTGGCCGTCACCTCAGATGCGCGCGCGCGGATCGTCGCCGATCGCCAGCGGCTCGACGGTGCGATCAGCGCCGATCGCGATGCGGGTCCCGCCGCGGAGTACGATGCAGCGCTGGC
>JBCBXS010000321.1:0-3374 GCA_039816475.1 Pseudomonadota bacterium
GTCGGTTTTGCAGCAGTCCCGCGATCGCGAGGCTCTGACCATCCCGAAGTTGGACGGTTGTGTCGGCGCGCCGGACGGTGAGGCCCGGGACGGCGATGTTATTGATCGTGATCGTGTTCGTCGTGTCGATTTCGCTGACTTCCGGGGCGATCTTCAGGTTGATCTGACCATCAGCGAGCACGATCGGCTTGAACTCCAGTGCAACACCGAACTTCTTGAACTCAAGCGCGATCTGGCCGTCATCCGCGCCGACGGGGAAGGGAAATTCACCGCCCGCCAGGAAACTCGCCGTGTTGCCCGAAAGCGTCGAAAGGTTCGGCTCAGCCAACCGCCGGACGAGCTGTCGCTCCTCAAGCGCGCGGATAATGGTGTCGACCTGCGTTCCTGTGTTGAGCACTCGGGCAATCAGTGTCCCGAACGGCGCGGTGCCGGACAGCAGCTCAGACGTCAGCAGCGGTCCCGTTGCGGTCACGGCGGCGCTGCGGCCGGTATCCAGATTGAACCGGCCGGAGCGGACCTGATTGCTGAGGCCAAGCTCGCGGAACGACGAGCGAAGCGCTTCGACGAAACGAACCTCGAGCATGACCTGCTGCGGTGAGGCGACCTGCATCGCGTTGGTCACGTTCTTCGGCGCGTATCGCTCGGCGATCATCACCGCTGTCTGCGCGTCGACGGCGTTACGGACTGTGCCTGAAAGCAGTATGCCGTTGTTAGCGGCCGTCACCTTCAGCTTCGAGGTGTCCATGTTGTCGGACAGTTTCTCGATCAGCGATGGGATGTCCGGCGTGACCTCGATTTCGACAATGCGGATGATCGCCTTGTCGGGATCGGTCACCACGAGTCGCGTGGTCCCGACACCCTTGCCGAGCACGTAGACCGAGCGATCCGTCAGCGGCACCACATCGGCGATCTTGTCCTGCGCGATCAGCGCGGAACCGAACGGCTCGCCAACGTCGATAACCCGCGATTTATCGACCACGACCTTCAGTTGCGAAATGTGGCCCTGATATTCGTAGCCGCCGTTTGCAGCCGCCGGCATCGGCGCGCCGGCGAATACGACACCGGCGAAAGCGGCCAATGCAGCCATCCGGCCGGCTTTGAGAATTCGCGCTGAAGAGAGAAACGATCGCGGCTCAGTCCCGCGTGCGCAGTCAAACGTTTGCGCCATACCTTCACACCCCTCGATACAGGCTCCGGCTTGATCGCCGGAGCTGACTTTGGGGCGCGGTCGCGAACGCTCGCTAACGCTTTGCCGGCATCGAAAGCAGCTTTACGCCGGCGTCTTTGGTGACTGTGTACTCCGAAACCTCAACCGCACGAACAACAGTGATGCTCGCATTGCGGCTGACGGCCGGCCCCGGCGCGATGGGGGCCTGATTCGATGGGGCCGGAGCAACGGCGGCAATGATGTTGTTCGACTTATCCAGACCGTCATCCGTCAGATCATCGATGCTGACGAGTTCGGGTACGGGATCGGGCGGCGCATCGCGTTTCTCGAACTCGCGGAGGACAAGTGTGAGGCGGCCGATGGTGCTTGCGAGCGTCACTTTCTGAGCCGCGCGCATCGACACTTCCAGCGTCACGGTACGCGCAAGACGCGGCGTTTCCGTCTCGACATCATGGGACTGATCGACACCGAGAACGCGAACGTTGCGAAGGACCGGAAAGCTGTAGGCTGTCTCTTCGCCGGGCCCGTTTTCGGTTTCACTGCGCACGTTGCGCGTCATGATCACGTCGACGTAATCGCCCGGCAGAACGAAGCCGCCGACGCCAATCACATCGTTGACCTTCACGCTGACGGCCTTGAGACCTGAGCCCAGACGACCCGACAGCGACGCGCGGCGCTTGTCTGACGTCAGCTTCTCCATCAGCAGCGGCTCTTTGCGATAGAGCGGTGCGTTGGCGATGCGTTGGTCGGCGCCGTCGAAGATATCTTCGATCGATTCAAACGCGCCTTCCGGCATCGAATTCGCCGGCCACGACCGCATCTCGAACATCAGCGGATTGAGCTTCGTGCCTGGCTCGATGTCCTGCTTCGCCACAACGATGCTCGCCATCTGCGGCGCTTCGTATTGCGGGATCTGCGAGCGCGCGAGACTGAGCTGGCTGTCCATCCAGCCGTTGGCGAGCGTCATGGCGAGCGTGCCGCTGCTGAGCGCGAGCGCGAGAAGATAAAGCTGCGTGCGTTTGGCCTTCATGTCCCAGACGCCTTCCACCACCGAACCGAGCGTCCAAGATCGGCAAAAGGCCTAAACGGCAGAGCAAGAAGACAGATAAAATTTTAGGCGAGTTCGGGATGTCGATTGCTAAGGTTAATGTGCAGCGGGCTGCCGATTGAGGCCGCACAACAAGCGTTTTCCAGCCTCTCGCATCGCGCTCCCACAGCTTGTCGACAGCAAATTCAAGGTTTCGAGCTCAAGCCGGCCGCAAGCACGTTTCTCGTTTGCGCTGTGTCCGACAATTATGATCCGTCGTCGATCGAAGGTTGGCTCTCTGGTTCGAGGGCGCGGATCGCGTTGGGGGATTGCGCGTGATGGTGGGGTATTTTCGTTCCGTTCGACGAGGGGTTTGTCGCGCGTTGGGGGCAGGGCCGTTGGCCGCTTTTCTCGCGTTGTCGGTGTTGCCGGCGTGTTCGACCAATGGCGTTGGCGATCGGTTCAGCGCTGTCGGGCACGACCCGGCGCAGGCGCGCATGCTTGCGGAAGCCCGCGAGCTCTACGCACGGCGCGCGTACGGCAAGGCCTCCAAACTCTATGAGAAGTCCGTCGAGCTCGACGCGAAAAACCCGTCCGCTTGGCTGGGGCTCGCGGCGACCTACGACCAGATCGGCCGCTTCGATCTTGCCGACAAGGCGTACAGCCGCGTGACCCATCTTATCGGCGACACCCCGCAGGTGCTGAACAACAAGGGCTATTCGTACCTGCTTCGCGGCCGGCTCGACGATGCAAAACACACGCTCGCCGCAGCCTATCGCGGCGCACCCGATGACGACCACATCAAGCACAACATTACGTTGCTCAACACCAAGCTCGCCGAACTCGGCCGACCCGTCGTCGCCGTCGATTTCGTCGAGTAGCAGTCAACCGCGAGCACTTGCGCCAAGTCACGTGATCGCCTTAGCCCGCGTCCGCGACCGGCGTGAAGCGATAGAGGTCACGCAAAGCGACTGAGACGCCGAGGGCGCGTAGCTGGAGCAGGTCATCGAGGTTCGACAAGGTCGTCTCGGCCCAGGCGTTCGCGCGATCGAACGCCATCACCTCGCAGCGCTTCACATCAATCATCACGAAGTGCTGGCAGTTCGGCACACTTGCGAAAACCTTGCGACGCCACGCGCGATCTGCCCGGTCGTTGCTTGGTGACAGAACCTCGAACAG
>JBCBXS010000322.1:0-3371 GCA_039816475.1 Pseudomonadota bacterium
GGACATGAAATCATCAAGACGGTGCTGTTCGAGAGCCCGCTGCTTATCTGCGTCACGCTGATTGTCGGCGGCGTCATCCTGCTAATCGTCGATCGGCTGCCGCTGACGCCGCGGTATCACGATGCGATGACCTACTCACCCTGGCTCGCCTTCAGGATCGGATGCTGTCAGGTGCTCGCGATGGTGCCCGGCGTCTCGCGATCGGGCGCGACCATCGTCGGCGCGCTACTGATGGGAGCAGACAAGCGGTCAGCCGCTGAGTTCTCGTTCTTCCTCGCGATGCCGACAATGGCCGGCGCCTTCGCCTACGACCTATACAAGAACTACGCGGGGCTCTCTGCTGACGACGTCACGAACATCGCCATCGGCTTTGTGATGGCGTTCATCTCAGGCGTTATCGTCGTGCGGTATCTGCTCGACTTCGTAAGCCGCCACGGCTTCGCGTTCTTCGCGATCTGGCGGATTGTCGTCGGCGGACTGGGGCTGTTAGGCCTCGCCCTTACAGGCGGTCTTTAGCAAGCGACGAGATGAGAGGGCCCACCGGCGCCTAGGCGGCGTGCGGCGCCTTCGCGTCCGATGCGAGAACCTCGTGGATCGCGGCCGCGGACGGTGCCGAGCGCAGTGCATCGAGCGCGGAGGGCACGCGCATCAAACGCGAGATCCGCGAGAGCGCCTTCAGATGATCGCCGCTTGCATGCTCCGGTGCGAGCAGAAGGAAGATCAGATCAACCGGCTCGCCATCGATGGCTTCGAAATCGATCGGTTCCGGGACGCGAGCAAACAGACAAACAATATCGTCGATCGCACGGAGCTTGATGTGCGGGATCGCAATCCCGCGGCCGAGCCCGGTCGAGCCAAGTCGTTCACGCTGCAAAAGCGTGTCGAAGATCTCGCGCGGCGGGCATCCCGTCTTGTCGCTCGCAAATTCAGCCAGCTCGTGAAGCACCTGCTTCTTGCTGGTCGCCGCAAGCTTCGGGATGATGCCGTCAATTCGAACGATATCGCCGAGGTCCATAGCGTCTCTCGTACAGAGCTTCTGTGGCTGAACGCCGTTGTCCAAAGCCGAACGCATCGGGGAAGGCAAAGCGTGTGCCGCCGTGGCCCTCAACGAGACGCGAGTGTTTCAAGTTCCTAGTTGGCGCCCTGCTTCTCGGCTGGATCTATCCACCCGATATGGCCGTCAATACGGCGGTAAACTACGTTAAGGGCACCCGTTCCGGCGTTGCGAAATAACAGAACGGCCTCGTCGGTCAAGTCCAGCTGCATGACCGCTTCACTGACCGAGCACTTATGAACCGTACGCGGATTTTCTGCGATAATGACCGGAGCATCGCCGGTTTCTTCGGTTTCCGGCGCGGCCTCATCGTCAGCGCGAACCGTGTAATCGTTCACGAAGTTGCCGATTTCCGCACGCTCAACTGCGGCTTTCGTATGATGATCCTTCAGGCGGCGCTTGTAACGGCGCACGCGTTTTTCGAGGTGCTCCAGCGCGTCGTCGGCACTTGCATAGACATCGCCGCCGCGGCCTTGTGCCTCAAGCATCAACCCCGTCTTGAGGCGGATCGAGCAGTTGGTGCGGTATCCGACTTTCTCTTTCTCGACCCGGACATGTCCTGAGAGTTCGGGACCGATGTATTTTTCGAGGACAGTGCGGATCTTGTCGACGACGAAGCCCTGAAAGGCCTCACCGGTTTCCATGTGTTTGCCGGTCACCTGGATCGTCATGCAGCCGTCCTCAAAAGATTGGTCCGTCGGGTCCCGGCAGCACGATGCCGGGCGGCGACCGTAGGCGACGGCAGAATCGCGAGTCAAACGCGACGAAGAGGCGGGTTGGCGTGGTATGAAAGCGCGTCGGCGCCTTGCGATTTCGCACCGCAACAGGCGTTCCGGGCACGCGCAACGGTGCTCGGTTAACGAGCGCGGTCTGAGAGCCGGAGAGGCCCTGCTCTAGTGCGAGGCCTGCTCGTCCGGGCGGTCAGCCGACCACATCTTCTCGAGGTTGTAGAACTCGCGGACTTCCGGCCGGAACACGTGGATGACGATGTCGCCAACGTCGATCAGGACCCAGTCGCACGTCGCCTGACCTTCAGCGTGAACGTTGCCGAGTCCGGCGTCCTTGAGTTTGCGCTGGAGTTGATCGGCAATCGCGCCGACGTGCCGATCTGATCGGCCGGAGGCGATGATCATATAGTCCCCAACGGAGGACTTGCCCGCCAGATCAATCGTGGTCGTCTGCTCGGCCTTGGCGTCGTCCAGCCAACCGATGATCTGGTCTTTCAGGATCTCGACCTCGGCATGCGCCGCCGCCGTGACCTCTGAAGGCGCTTCCGAAGTTGCGCCCTCGATCGCAGATTGCATGTGCTCGTTGTCTTCCTCTTCAGGTGCGCACGGGTGCCCGTGTCGACCTCGCATATGTTGTAGGTCGCCCGAGGCAACGCAACCGGTCGTTGAAGAGTGTCAGCCGTCGGCAGACCGCGCAAGCCCCGACAAAAGAACTTAGTTCAGGCTGTGTTGACGTGGTTGCAGCCAAAGTTCGCCTGGCGAACCCGCCGCTCCCGGCTCGTGAGACTAACGAGCTACGGCGCCCAACTTAACGTGCTGTCTGTCGGGCCTGCCGGATCGCAGTGGAGGACAACGGCGACAGCGGCCCCGTTACGAATGTCCAGGCCGGCGGTGGCCGATCCGCGAGACCGGCAGCTTCTCGCTCCGAGACAAATGCCTCGCGAAGCGTATGCGCCGCCGGGCTTGCAAGCGCGCGCAGGTGTTCTCCGGGCCTGTCGATGACTGCAATCGGCACCGTCGCTGCGATATCGCGCCAGTGTTGCCAGCGATGAAACTGAGCGAGGTTGTCGGCCCCCATCAGCCAGACAAACCTCACCTCCGGAAAGCGGAGCGCGAGAAACGCAACCGTTGCCGCCGTGTAGGGCGAGCCGAGCTCGGTCTCGAAGCTTGTAATTCGGATGCGCGCGTCGCGCGTGACAAGAGTGCGACAGGCCGCGAGCCGCTCTTCGAGATCGGCAAGCTCATTGTGCGACTTCAGCGGATTGCCTGGCGTTACGATCCACCAGACCGCGTCGAGCCGCAGCCGCCGCAACGCCGTCTGCGAGATCAAGACATGCGCGTCGTGCGGTGGATTGAACGACCCGCCGAGCAAGCCGATCCGTTGACCAGGCGCTGTCAGCGGCGGGCGCGCGGCAATGCCGCCGAAGCGAACGGGCGCGCTCTTCATCGCCACGGTTCAGCACTCCGCTTGCCGCGGCGGCGATGCCCCGTCATCGGGTCACTACGCCGGACGCGTCTGGCCGGAGCCACGAACGACATACTTGAAGCTTGTGAGCTGTTCGACGCCGACCGGCCCGCGTGCGTGCATG
>JBCBXS010000323.1:0-3321 GCA_039816475.1 Pseudomonadota bacterium
ATGGGTTCGGGCTCGATCTCGGCCAATCGGGGCTGCTCGAGCTCGACGGGCAGTCGGCGCGGGCGGTCGAAGTCCGGTGGGTGCACGGCGACCGCGCCGGCCTGCAACGGATCTAGCGCCCGGCCCTCTGCCTACGTCACGGCGTTCCAGACATCGAACGCCTGGCGGGTCTCGGCGACATCATGGACCCGCACGATCTGGACGCCCGATGCGGCACCGGCAAGCGCGGCAGCAACCGATCCGAACTGACGCTCGGCCGCGACCTCAACACCTGACAGCTTGCCGATGAAGCCCTTACGCGACGCGCCGAGTAGCAGCGGAACGCCAAGCCCGTGGAACAGGCTCAGGCTCTTCATGAGTGCGAGGTTGTGCGCGAGTGTCTTGCCGAAACCAATGCCCGGGTCTGCGATGATGCGATGGCTCGGGATGCCGGCGTCGTCACACGCAGCGATCCGGCCGGCGAGATAGTCGAACACGTCTGCGACGACATCGTCGTAGGTCGGGTCGTCCTGCATCGTCTTCGGGTCGCCCTGCGCGTGCATCAGGATTACTGGGAGGGCCGTTGCAGCGGCAGCTTCAAGCGCTTCGTCGTCGTAGCTGAGCGCCGAGACGTCATTGATGATATCGCAGCCGGCTGCTGCAGCCGCCGTCATCACAGCCGCCTTCCGCGTATCGATGCTTATGAGCGCATCCGTCGTGCCAGCGAGCGCTTCGATGACCGGGATGACACGGGCCAGTTCGTCCGCTTCCGAAACCGGGTCCGAGCCCGGCCGCGTACTCTCGCCGCCGATGTCGAGGATGTCGGCCCCCTCCGCCTCGAGGGCACGGGCATGAGTTACCGCCGCCTCAACCGTCGTCAGCGCGCCGCCATCTGAAAACGAGTCCGGCGTCACGTTCACAATCCCCATGATCCGTGGCCGGTCGAGCGCAAGACCCGCAATCCTGCGGCGCGGCTCGGTCAGGTTCTGGAACAGCTCCGCCGCAGCATTCGCGCGGCGCCCCCAGTCGCGCTCGAGGTAGGCGCCGAGCGTTGCGAGATTGCGCCTGACGCTGCGCCCTTCCCGCTCGATGACTTCGATTGCGGAGAACTCCAGCCAGCCGCCGGCAAGCTGCATCCCGCCCCAAGCTGTGCCGCCCTCGTCTTCGGCCGCCGCCGCCGACCGATAGAGCCCAACCGGCCGGACATAGAGATCGCGGTCCTGGGTCATGGCGCCGTTTCAGCTCCTTTCTGCACCTGAGAGACGCGCCGCCGCTACGGCCCCCTAAAGGCCGAGCTTGCCGAGGATTTCGTTTTCTGTCGCGCGGATGTGCGGCGGCCAGTCGGCATCCTTGGCGGCAAACAGAGTGGCCTCCGATGTCAGGATTACGCCGTCGTCGAGGATCTTCAGCGCGTTGGCGGCAAGCGTGGCGCCGGTGCTTGTGATGTCGACGATCAGTTCGGCAGTTCCTGACGCAGGCGTTCCCTCCGTCGCGCCAAGGCTCTCGACGATCCGGTAATCGGCGATGCCATATTCGGTGAAATAGCGGCGCGTGGTGTTCGTGTATTTCGTTGCAACACGCATGCGCCGCTGATGGCGCTTGCGAAACTGGAACCCGACTTCGCCAAGGTCGCGCATCGATCTGACGTCAACCCAGCACTTCGGGACCGCGACGACAACGTTCGCCTCGCCGAAACCGAGCGGCTTCAGCGGGGTCGCCATCGGCTTGGCCTCGGCGGCCTCTTCGTTGATCAGGTCTTCGCCCGTGACGCCTAAGTGGATGCGCCCGTGGTGCAGCGCACTGGCGATCTCAGACGCCGACATAAAGACCACGTCGGCTTCGGGCGCAGCAGGCATCTCACCGCGATAACCACGACTGCTACCGGACTTTTTAATCTCCAAGCCGGCGTCTGCGAAATACTCGAGCGTCCGCTCCATCAGCCGGCCTTTCGAAGGCACAGCCAGCGTCAGCTTTTGCGGCTCAGACATCGGCTCCCTCCGACACCGCATTCAGCAGCCGCTCCGTATGGATGATCGCGCCGACCGCCGGCACATCAGCCGACGCGCCGACCATCTTCATCAGGCTATCGTAGCGCCCACCGCCTGCGATGGGGCTGTCGGGTCCAAGGTCGTCAGTTACGATCTCAAAGACGAAGCCGGTGTAGTAGGCAAGCGAGCGGCCAAACTCGGCCGAGAATTCGACGCGGGCGGGATCAATGTCGGTGTCAGCCAGGTGCTTGAGCCGCTGCGTGAACGTCTCGAGAGCCGGTGAGATATCAACGTCGGCCTGCTGCATCAGATCGCGTAGACGCGCACCGGCCGCGCGGGCAGGCGCTGAGACCTGCAGGTAATTCTCGATAAGCTCGGCTGTCGGCTGAGGCAGCGCCTCCGCGTCCGCATCTTCAAGCGCGCCAAGCAGGCTTTCGGTGATCTCGGTCAGGCTGCGTGTGCCGATGACGTCGATTTTCTGCTCGTCGAGGTAGACGGCGAGAATGCGCTCGGCGGCCAACGGCTCCTGACCCTTGATCAGCGACAGAAGATCCTCCGGCAGGCCATCGATCCGCGCGTCCGGTTGTGTCGTCATCTGACGCAGCTCTGCACGGAACGCATCTGGCCGCCAGAACTGCGCGCGCAGGCGTTCGCGCCATCGTGACGGGATCTCAACGGCGCTCAACAGCTCGTGGAAAATCCCGAGATCACCGATCCTGATCTTGAACTCCGACAGGCCCGCACGCCGCAGCGCTGCGACGATCACCTGTAGAACCTCGATCTCGCTGCGCTCGCGATCGCGGTCGCCGAACCGTTCGATGCCGAGATGGCGGAACTCACGCGGGTGGTTCTTGTCGCTACCTGCCGGCTGAAACCGAAACGCGGGACCGTTATAGCAGTAGCGTGCGAGCGTGTTGGCGCCGTCGAACCGGCAGCGGTCCCAATGCAGTCGGCACGTCGGGATCGTCAGGTCGGGGCGCATGCAGAGCTCGGCGCCTTCGGGATCGGTGAAGACGTACGTGCGCGCGCGCAGTTCCTCGCCGACCGCATCGAGGAAGACTTCGGCCGGCTGGATGATCGCCGGCGCGACCATGTTGTAGTCGAGGCTGCAGAAGAACGAGATCAGGTCATGCGCCTGATCCTCGAGCGCCTGGAACCGCCGCGTCGCTTCTGGGGTCACGACCCGCCGCCTTCGTGCGTTTGCTGATCGAGGATGCCGCGTACGGTTGCGACCAGTTCCGAGCGGGCGACCGAAACCTGAGCCGGCCGCGCCGCGCGCCATTCCTCCGAACTTTCGATCTCCGCGCTCAGTTCCGCGCCGCGTTTGAGGTCTTTCACCTGCACGAGGCCTGAT
>JBCBXS010000324.1:0-3302 GCA_039816475.1 Pseudomonadota bacterium
CGTCACGCCTGTCGCAATCCGTTCGAGATCGTCGGTGTCAGCGAGCATCTTGGCGGCGACCTGATGCTCGGCCGCACACGCCTTCAACAACACCTTCAGCAGATCGAACGTCGCCTGTTCCGCGGCCGTCATCGAGCGGCCGGACCGCGGCTGCGGCACGTCCGTCAGGTCACGCTCAAGCCCGCTCTCGACGACGCGGATGATGTCCTTGCCGCGCTGGGACCTCTGGAAGCCATCATGGATCGAACGAAGCCGACCGAGCTTTTCGGCCGTCGTCGGGGCCTGGTTCGCGATGTCATACAGCGCATCGTCTTTCAGAACGCGGTTGCGCGGCACGTTCTGCGATTGCGCCTGCGCCTCCCGCCATGCGGCAAGCTCCATCAGGATCGCAAGTGCGCGCCGATCTTTCACCTTCAGCTTCAACCGCCGCCACGCGTCTTCGGGCTTGGTGAGGTAGGTGTCAGGGTTGGTGAGGACCGCCATCTCTTCGGCAAGCCATCCGGCGCGGCCTGTCTCTTCGAGCCGGGCGACCAGATAGAGATAGACATCGCGGAGGTGTGTGACGTCAGCAAGCGCGTAGGACAACTGCTTTTCGCTCAGCGGGCGGCGGCTCCAATCTGTGAACCGCGCGCCCTTATCGAGGCCGATGTTCGCGACCGTCCGGACGAGATTGACGTAGCTGATGCTGTCGCCGAACCCGCAGACCATCGCGGCGACCTGGGTGTCGAACAGCGGCGCCGGGATAATCCCGGCCTGGTGGTGCACGATTTCGACGTCCTGGCGGGCTGCGTGAAACACCTTTGTGGAGCTGGCCGCAGACATCAGCTCGTAGAACGGCGCGAGGTCGATCCCGTCGGCGAGCGGATCGACGATGAGCGCTTCTTCGGCGCTGGCGAGCTGGATCAGGCAGAGCACCGGCCAATACGTGCTCTCGCGCAGAAATTCGGTGTCGACGGTGACGAACGGATGGGCGGCAAGGCGGTCGCATGCGGCAGCAAGGTCCGCGGTCGTCGTGATCACGTGCATGCTGCCCGTATATCGCGTTCGTCGCGCCCTGTCGCGGGCCGCGCTCGCCTTGACAGTTTCCCGCGCGAAGGGCCATCACGCAGCCGAAGTTGCGCATTGTGAAATTTGCAGTGCCGTGTGGATTTGCAGGACATGCAACGTCCGCGCGCCTGAGGCGCTCGACCTGCGCCGCCCGACGTCCCCGACAGAGAGGCCTGCCCCATGCACCGGTATCGCACGCACACCTGCGACGCGCTGCGCGAGAGCGATATTGGCTCGGAAATCAGGCTCGCTGGCTGGGTTCATCGCGTGCGTGACCACGGCGGTGTTCTCTTTATCGATCTTCGCGATCACTACGGCCTGACGCAGGTAGTCGCCGACAACGACAGCCCGGCGTTCAACCTCGCCGAGCGGGTGAGGTCCGAATGGGTCATCCGCATCGACGGCCGCGTGCGCGCGCGCGATCCGGGCACGGAAAACGCTGATCTTGTAACCGGGCAGATCGAGGTCTTTGCAACCGAGATCGAGGTGCTCTCGGAAGCGAAGGAGTTGCCGCTTCCGGTCTTCAACGAGCCCGATTACCCCGAAGACATCCGCCTCGAGTATCGCTTCCTCGATCTTCGCCGCGAGACGATGCACGAGATCATCATGAAGCGGCTTGCGATCACGAAAGATATCCGTGCTCGGATGCACGATGCCGGCTTCCATGAGTTCCCGACGCCGATCCTGACGGCCTCTTCGCCGGAGGGCGCGCGGGACTTCCTGGTCCCCAGCCGCATCCATCAGGGTCGCTTCTATGCGCTGCCGCAGGCCCCGCAGCAGTACAAGCAGCTCATCATGATGTCCGGCTTCGATCGCTACTTTCAGATCGCGCCGTGCTTCCGCGATGAAGACCCCCGCGCAGACCGCCTGCCCGGTGAGTTCTACCAGCTCGATGTCGAAATGAGCTTCGTCGAGCAGGAAGATGTGTTCGCGACAATGGAGCCGGTCCTGCGTGGCGTCTTCGAGGCGTTCGCCGATGGCAAGCCGGTCAGCCAACCGTTCCAGCGCATCCCGTACGACACCGCGATCGCGAAGTACGGCAGCGACAAGCCCGATCTCAGAAACCCGATCGAGATGCAGGATGTGACCGAGCATTTCCGCGGCTCGGGCTTCAAGATTTTCGCCGGCATGATCGAGAAGGATCCGAAGGTCCGCGTTTGGGCCATCCCGGCGCCGACGGGGGGATCGCGCGCGTTCTGCGACCGTATGAACTCGTGGGCGCAGGGCGAAGGTCTGCCGGGCCTCGGCTATATTTTCTGGAAGGACGGCGGCGGCTCGGGGCCGATCGCAAAGAACATCGGAGATGAGCGGACGGCTGCAATCCGCGAGCAGATGAGCGTCGGGGACGGCGATGCCGTGTTCTTCGTTGCAGGCAATCCGAAGAGCTTCGTGAAGTTCGCCGGCGACGCGCGCGACCGCGTCGGTACCGAGTTGAAGCTCATCGATCAGGATCGCTTTGCACTCGCCTGGATCATCGATTTCCCGATGTACGAGTGGGACGAAGAGAACAAGAAGATCGACTTCTCCCATAACCCGTTCTCGATGCCGCAGGGCGGGCTCGCAGCGTTGGAGGCCGCCGAGAAGGAGGGGACCGAAGCGCTTCTCGCACTGAAGGCGCAGCAATACGATCTCGTCTGCAACGGCTACGAACTCGCGTCGGGCTCGGTCCGAAACCATGTCCCGGAGACGATGGTCAAAGCCTTCGGTATCGCGGGCATTCCCGCCAGCGAGGTCGAGGCAAGGTTCGGCGCGCTTTACAAAGCGTTCCAGTACGGCGCGCCACCCCACGGCGGCATGGCGGCCGGGATCGAGCGGATCGTAATGTTGCTGACGGGCCAGAAGGCTGTCCGCGACGTTGCCCTTTTCCCGATGAACCAGCAGGCGAACGATTTGCTGATGGGTGCGCCGAGCGAGGTGATGCCGAGCCAGGTCCGCGAGCTTGGTCTGCGCCTTGCGCCGCAGTCGGCCGATGCGAAAGAAAAGCCAGCCGCCGAGTGACCGGCGGGTTCGGCTGACCCTATCGTCTCCGCGCCGTTAAGCGTCCACTCACCCCGATCTGATACGCTGACCTCATGACGTCCCAGATCCAATCCGCACACACGACCGCTGAGGGCCGAAATGGCCGCGTTTTCAGCTATCTCGGCCTTCATACGGTGCTGGTTCTTGGCGGCTACGTCACGCAGCGCGAGCAGCTCGCATCCATTGGCATCATCGATAGTATCCTCGCGGTCTCCGCATTCCTGCTCGCCGTCTCG
>JBCBXS010000325.1:0-3301 GCA_039816475.1 Pseudomonadota bacterium
GTTTGGCTGACGCCGGCGCTGGACGGGCTGTTCGTCGGGGCTGCCGGTGACCGCCGCCGGTTCCTCGATCGGCTCGTCGTCTGTTTTGACCCGGCTCACTCGACGCGGGTCAACCAGTTCGAGCGTGCGATGCGCCAGCGGAACCGCTTGCTCGAGAACCGCGCGCCAGGCTCCGACGCAGCGCTCAGCGCAATCGAGCGCGTGATGGCCGAAACCGGCGTCGCGCTTGGCGCGGGTCGTGTGGCTGCGATCGAGGCGCTCAGGCACACGATGGCGATCCGCCGCGAAGAACGCGCGGGCTCGCCGTTCCCTTGGGCGGACGTTGCCCTCGAAGGTGGCTTGGCCGAAGACCTTGGCTGCGACGCAGCCGTCGACGTTGAGGACCGCTATGCGCGGACGCTTGCCGACGTCCGCGGTCGCGATGCCCGCGCTGGCCGTGCGCTTGATGGCCCGCACCGGATGGATCTGGCCGTCACCCACGGGCCAAAGCAGATGGCAGCGCGGTTCTGTTCGACGGGTGAGCAGAAGGCGCTGCTCGTCGGCCTCGTGCTTGCCCATGCCGCGATGCTGAGCGCGCGTGCTGCCGGCGCCGCGCCGATCCTGCTCTTGGATGAGATCGCAGCCCACCTCGACCAGCATCGCCGCGCGGCACTGTTCGCTGAGCTTTCGGCACTCGGCAGCCAGGCCTGGATGACCGGAACGGATGCGGCCCAGTTCGAGGCGATTTTCGGCGCGGCCGACGTGTTCGAGGTGCGCGACGGCGTCCTCGCAAAACACTCCGGCTGAACCCGATTCGAAGGTCTTCTCGCCCGGCCAACGCGCCACCGGTCAAGCGCTCCGGGCAACCCTGCCGGCAGGCCGCGTAAATTATTGAAAATGCAAAGAAGTTTTGGGTGCGCGCGCTGCGAAAAAACGCACGCCTGACAGCGCTTTTCGGGCCCGGAAGTGCTATAGTTTCACGACACCAAAACTGACTTCCGGAAAGCCCCAGCCGATGAGTGCGAAAACCGCGCAACCCGAGGCCGCAAACGGCAGCTACGGCGCTGAAAACATCAAGGTCCTGAAGGGCCTGGACGCCGTCCGCAAGCGCCCCGGCATGTACATCGGCGACACCGACGACGGCTCCGGCCTGCACCACATGGTCTACGAGGCCGTCGACAACGCGATTGACGAAGCACTTGCCGGTTTCGCAAGCGAAGTGCGCGTGACGCTGAACGCCGACGGCTCCTGTACGGTCGGCGACAACGGGCGCGGCATCCCAGTCGGCATCCATCCGGAGGAAGGGATTTCAGCCGCCGAAGTGGTCATGACGCAGCTCCATGCCGGCGGAAAGTTCGCCGACGGTGCCGATGACGACAATCCGTACAAGGTCTCCGGCGGCCTCCATGGCGTCGGCGTCTCGGTCGTCAATGCGCTTTCATCGTGGCTGGAACTCCGGATCTGGCGCGACGACCGTGAGCATTTCGTTCGCTTCGAGGATGGCGTCTCGGTTGCGCCCCTCAAGGTCGCGGGCGATGCCGGCGAGAAGCGAGGCACCGAAGTGACGTTTCTCCCGAGCCTCGACACCTTCGCAAACGTCACTGAGTTCCAGTACGAGACGCTCGAGTCGCGATTGCGCGAACTGGCGTTCCTGAACTCGGGCGTCAAGGTCATCCTGACGGACAACAGGAAGGCAGATCAGCGCCAGGACACGTTCGTGTTCGACGGCGGGCTCGCAGCGTTCGTCTCGTTCCTCGATCGCTCGAAGCAGGGGCTCCTGCCCGAGCCCGTCCTGATGACCGGATCGAAGGACGGCCTCACCGTCGAGGTCGCGCTTTGGTGGAACGACAGCTACCACGAGAACGTCCTCTGCTTCACAAACAACATACCGCAGCGCGACGGCGGCACGCACCTCGCCGGCTTCCGCGCAGCGTTGACGCGCATCATCAACAGATACGCTGACGAGAGCGGCATCTCGAAAAAGGAGAAGGTCTCGATCTCCGGCGATGACGCACGCGAAGGGCTGACCTGCGTGTTGTCCGTGAAGGTGCCAGACCCGAAATTTTCCAGCCAGACGAAGGACAAGCTCGTCTCTTCCGAAGTGAAACCCGTTGTCGAGAGCGTCGTCTCCGAACAGCTCGGCATCTGGTTCGAAGAGCACCCGAAAGAAGCCCGCCTCATCGTCACGAAGGTCGCCGAAGCCGCCGCCGCCCGCGAGGCGGCCCGCAAGGCTCGGGAGCTGACGCGGCGCAAGGGCGCGCTCGATATCGCAGGCCTGCCGGGCAAGCTGGTCGATTGTTCGGCGACAGCGCGGGACGGCACGGAGCTGTTCATCGTCGAGGGGGACTCTGCCGGCGGCTCCGCCAAGCAGGCCCGCGAGCGTGAGTACCAGGCTGTGCTGCCGATCCGCGGTAAGATCCTGAACGTCGAACGCGCGCGCTTTGACCGGATGTTGTCGTCAGCCGAGATCGGCACGCTGATCACGGCACTCGGCACCGGCATCGGCCGCGATGACTTCAATCTCGAAAAGCTCCGCTACCACAAGATCATCATCATGACGGACGCGGACGTGGACGGCGCGCACATCCGCACGCTGCTGCTCACGTTCTTCTACCGCCAGATGCCGGATCTCGTGGAAGGCGGGCACCTCTACATCGCACAGCCGCCGCTCTACAAAGTCACGAAGGGCAAGTCCGAGACCTACCTGAAGGACGAACGCGCGCTTGAGGATTACCTGATTACAGCCGGCCTCGATGACGCCAAGCTGATCCTCGGGTCCGGCGAAGAGCGCGCTGGTGCCGACCTTCGCGAGATCGCCGAGCAGGCCCGCGTCACCGCGCGGCTCATTGAGGAGACGCACTCGCGGTACACGCGCTACGTGCTGGAGCAGTCGGCGATCGGCGGTGCCTTGCAGCCCGAGTTGCTCCTGTCGGCGTCTGAGGCCAACATCATCGCAGATGCGATCGCGAAGCGCCTCGACGCGATCTCCGACGAAACCGAGCGGGACTGGCGTGGCCGGTTCGGCAACGACGGTTTTGTCTTCTCGCGTGAGCTCCGCGGCGTCGCTGAAGCGCATGTGATCGACCGGGCCCTGCTCGGCAGTCTCGAAGCACGACGGTTGAACGACCGCCTGCCGCAGTTGACCGAGGTCTACGCAACGCCTGCGACGCTCCGCCGCCGCGACAGCGACACGCCAATTTACGGCCCGCGCACGCTGCTCGAAGCGATCTACTCCGCCGGCCGCAAGGGCCTCGCGATGCAGCGCTATAAGGGCCTAGGCGAAATGAACCCGGACCAGCTCTGGGAGACGACGCTCGATCGG
>JBCBXS010000326.1:0-3291 GCA_039816475.1 Pseudomonadota bacterium
ACTCGGCCGGCTGGCGGTTCAGGACACACCGGCAGGTCAAGGACGTGACGCGCCAGTGCTGAGCATTCCGAACATCATAACTGTGGGCCGCATCCTGCTCGCGCCGGTCGTGTTCTGGCTGTTGCTCGAGAACGAGATGCAGCTTGCTTGCATCGTCTTCATCATCGCCGGCATCAGCGACGGTTTGGACGGCTTTCTTGCCAAGCGGTTCGGCTGGACAACCGAACTCGGCGCACATCTCGATCCTTTCGCAGATAAGCTTCTGATCGTGGGCGTGTTCGCAGCCCTCGGGGCCGGCGGGCATCTTCCAGTTTGGCTGGTGATCGCGGTGGTCTCGCGCGATCTTCTCATCATCGCCGCGGTGATCCTCGCGTGGTTGATGCACAACCCGTTTCGCATCCGCCCGCAGTTCGTCTCGAAAGCGAATACCGTTGCGCAATTGCTGCTGGCCTCTGTGGCGATGGCGCATCTCGGCTTCGGGCTGGCGCTGGACAACCTGTTGACCGGGCTCGTCTGGGTCACAGGCGCGCTGACGCTGGCCTCGCTCGCGAGTTATATGGTGGCGTGGGTCGGGCATATGGGACACGAACCGCTGCCGCGCGTCACGCCCGCATCGGAGCCGCAGGCGTCTGATGTGCCGCCGGCGACGATGCCCGATGGACCCGCCGATACGAGGATGCGGTAGCCGCGGTGAGCTAGGCCTGTGACGGTGAAACGAACTTCAGAACGCCAGGTTCTGTTCTGGCTCGCGATCGGCCTGCTGTTCACGGTGGCGGTGCTGACCCTGTCTTCCGTGCTCCTGCCCTTCGTCGCAGGTCTCGTGATCGCCTACGCCGTCAACCCGCTCGCCGATATGCTGCAGCGCGCCGGCATCCCGCGGATTATTTCGGCAGCGCTCATCGTGCTTGCCTTTCTCGCGATCGTCGTGCTCGCGATCATGTTCCTGATCCCGACGTTGGCCGCGCAGGTCCAGCAACTCGTCGTCTCCCTGCCGGGCGAGATCACCAAGCTGCAGGCCGCGCTCGAGAACTGGGCGCGTGATGCACTCGGCGCGCGCTTCCCCGAGTTTAAGGCGGGGCTCGATCAGGCCGCCGACGAGTTCGCGAAGAACTGGGCCTCGATCGCCGGCATCGTCGCGAATTCGGTCTGGGCGCAGGGCCGCGCGGTCGTCAGCTTCATCTCGATCCTGCTCATTACGCCGGTCGTGCTGTTCTACACGTTGGTCGATTGGAACCGGATGATCGCGCGCATCAAATCGTGGCTCCCGCGCGATCAGGCGCCGACGATCCTGCGGTTGGCGGGCGAGATCGATACCGCGATCTCAGCGTTCATCCGCGGCCAGGGCCTCGTCTGCATCATCCTCGGCATCTACTACGTCACCGCGCTGAGCTTCGTCGGGCTCGAATACGGTCTGCTCGTCGGCATTGCGACGGGCATCCTGTCGTTCGTCCCGTTCGTCGGCTGGGCGCTGGGACTGATCACCGCTTCGGTGTTGGCACTTGTGCAGGGCTGGCCGGACCTGACCCTGTTTCTTGGCGTCCTTGCGATCTTTGCGGGTTCGCAAATCCTCGACGCAGCGTTCCTGTCACCGAAGATCGTCGGCTCCCGCATTGGGCTGCATCCGGTCTGGCTGATCTTCGCGCTGATGACCTTTTCGACGCTGTTCGGGACAGTCGGCGTTCTCGTCGCCGTCCCGCTGGCAGCCGCCGTCGGCGTGCTCGTCAGGTTCGCGCTTGAGCTTTATCTCAACTCGTCCTTCTACGAGAGCAGCCATGATGGCGGTCCTGAGCCCGGTCCTGGCGCTGCTCAGCCACCAACGCGCGGGGGCGGTGCGAAGCCTGATGCCGCAGCCGTTGCAACGCCGGTTCTGAAGGACAAGCCCTAGGACATGTCCGCCGAAGCGCCGCCCAAACAGCTTCCGCTCGCGCTGCCGCACCGTGAGGCCGTGGGCGCAGAAGACTTCTTCGTCGCGCCCTCCAATAAGGCCGCCGTTGCGCTTGTCGATCGATGGCCCGCGTGGCCGGCGCCTGCGATCCTGATCAGCGGCCCTCCGGGCTCGGGAAAGTCCCATATGGTTGCGGTCTGGCAATCGCGGAGTGGTGGCTTCAAGGTCCGCGCCGACGCTCTCGACGACACGGCTGTCGCGGCGTTTCGGACAACGCGTGCCGTCGCGATCGAAGACGTCGACGAGGCCCCGAACGAGCGCCTGCTGTTTCACATGCTCAATCTCGCGCGTGAGACCGGCGGCACGATCATGCTGACCGCAAAGCGCGCGGCGGGCGATCTTGAACCTCACATCGCTGACCTGAGGTCGCGACTGCGCGCGGTCCCCGGGTTCCGGATCGCCGAACCGGATGACACGTTGCTGGCCGCGATCCTCGTCAAACAATTCGAGGACCGGCAGCTTCAGGTCGACCCAAACGTCGTCAGCTATCTGGT
This sequence comes from Pseudomonadota bacterium, assembly GCA_039816475.1. Taxonomy (GTDB): domain Bacteria; phylum Pseudomonadota; class Alphaproteobacteria; order Rhizobiales; family Hyphomicrobiaceae; genus JBCBWG01. The sequence continues at coordinate 2,440 of JBCBXS010000326.1, forward strand.
CGTGCGGCTCGAACGGTCGGCGGCTGCGGCGCGTGATGCTGTCGCAGCGCTCGATGCCGCCGCGCTTGCTGGAAAGCGGCGCGTCACCCGTGCTCTTGCCGCGGAAGTGCTGGCAGATCGGCTGTCCGTTCAAATCCCTGACGCTTCGTAAATTCTTCTACATTTGGGCCTATTGATCAGTCAGCGGCTTGTTGGCGGCCCTTGGACGGGCTCCAATCGCCTCTGAGACGAGCGGTTCGCACCCGCGTCTGTCCACGCTGATTGAACCCCGTAGGAGACTTAGGAATGGCGACCCGCGCAGCATCTGCGAAACCGAAGCCCGGCCGCGACGACGCGGTGCCGGAGGCCGGCAACGCCAATGTTGCGATGCCGAAGGGGCCGGACCGCTTCTACAACCGCGAGCTGTCGTGGCTGCAGTTCAATTCGCGCGTGCTTGATGAGGCGGAGAACCCGAACCATCCGGTGCTCGAGCGCCTGCGGTTTCTATCAATTTCTGCGTCGAACCTTGATGAGTTCTACATGGTCCGCGTCGCCGGACTTCAGGGTTTGATCGGTGCTGACGTCACGAAAGTGAGCGATGACGGTCTGACGCCGGAGCAGCAAGTCCAGAAGATCAATGCATTCGTCGATGGGCTGGTCGCCAAGAAACAAAAGCACTGGGCGACACTCAGGTCCGAGATGAAAGCCGCCGGCATCGTCCTCGCCGGCGCAAATGACCTCACGAAGGACGAGCACGCCTGGCTTGAGTCGCACTTCCTCGAGCGCATGTTCCCGGTTCTGACTCCGCTGAACGTCGATCCCGTCCACCCGTTTCCGTTCATTCAAAACCGCGGGCTGACACTTTGTATGGAG
>JBCBXS010000327.1:0-3257 GCA_039816475.1 Pseudomonadota bacterium
CGGGTTAGGGGGAGGGGCAGGCGAGCCATCGAACGGTTTGTGGGGCATCGGCCCCTCACCCCAACCCTCTCCCCGCGCGCGGGGAGAGGGAGCAAAGCTGCCGCCGCTAGCGCGCCACCCACCGGCCAAGCCGAACGCAAGAGCGCAGCGATCGCGTGAGGCGCGAGTGGGTCGGACTCAAAGCGCCAACACCGTCAGGTGTTGGGCCAGAAAACAACGCCAACGGCGTGAGCCGTTGGGCCAAGAAAAAACAAGCACCAACCGCCGGCAGGCGAGTTGGGCCAACAATGAGCCCAGTCACCCCGAAACCACACCGGCGGGACAATGGTTTACCCGGCCTTTGCCGCTGTGGATGCACGCTTGCCCGGTGCTTATATCGCGGTCACGCTTGCTCGGTGAGCGGGCGATTCGAGGTTTGCAATGCGGCTGGTTCTTTTAGGCATTTTGGGTGCGGCGGCGCTTTCTATGAGCGTGCCTGCGGTTGCATTTGAAACCGAGACGGGCGCCAAGGTGAAACCGGGCGATGCCACAACGCTCTCAGACGGTGGGGCAGCTAAGACCACCGAAGACGCCGACGGCACGGTTATTCAGATCCCCGGCCTCGGCAAGCTCGGCATGATCCCAAAACTCGATTTCGGTCTTGAGCTGCTCTACGACCAGGATCAGTCGAAGGCGCTCAACAACGTCGAACCGCCGGCTGACGACGATGGCGTTCGCATCCGCGGGACCATCAAGCACCGCTTCTGATCAGTGTTTCGCCTAACGGCCGCCGCGACGCGTTAAAGGACAGCGGGCGTTCAGCCGCACGCAGCTTACCGCCACCACGCGTTCGCCGGAGCAAACACGCCTGCTTCCCGCTCGATCACGTGCGCGGTCCGGAACAGCGTCTCTTCATCGAACGGCTTGCCGATCAACTGCAGCCCAAGCGGCAGCCCCTGCGGGTCGAGGCCCGTGGGCACTGCAATCCCCGGCAGGCCCGCGATGTTCACCGTCACCGTGAAGATGTCCTCGAGGTACATCGCAATCGGATCGCCGGCTTTCTCGCCGTGCGCGAACGCAGGTGATGGCGTCGTCGGCGTCAGGATCACGTCGACATCCGCCCAGGCCTCATCGAAGTCCCGCTTGATGAGCGATCGGATCTTCTGTGCCTTCAGGTAATAGGCGTCGTAGTAGCCGGCCGACAGCACATACGTGCCGATGAGAACCCGCCGCTTCACCTCATCGCCGAAGCCTGCGCCGCGCGTCTTTTCATACGTCGAGACGAGATCGTCGCCCGGCACGCGGAGGCCGTAGCGCATGCCGTCGTACCGCGCGAGGTTCGAGGACGCCTCGGCGGGCGCCACAATGTAATAGGCCGGCAGGGCGTATTTCGTGTGCGGGAGATCGATCTCCCTCGTCGTCATGCCGGCGGCTTCAAGCCACGCGATGCCCTGCTGCCAAAGCGCGTCGGCTTCCGCACTCATGCCGTCGATGCGGTACTGCTTGGGAATGCCGACGCGAAGGCCCTTCACGCTGCCGCCGAGTGCCGCTTCGTAATCCGGCACGGGCGCGTCGACGCTGGTGGTATCGCGCGGATCGTGGCCGGCCATCTCGCGCAGCAGGATCGCGGTGTCCTGCACCGTGCGCGCGATCGGGCCCGCCTGGTCGAGCGACGAGGCGAACGCAACGATGCCCCAGCGGGAACAGCGCCCGTAGGTGGGCTTGATGCCGACGGTGCCGGTGAGCGCGGCGGGCTGGCGGATCGACCCGCCCGTGTCCGTCGCCGTCGCGCCGAGGCAGAGCTTCGCGGCCACCGCTGCAGCCGATCCGCCGGACGATCCGCCCGGCACGAGCGGGGCTGTATCCTCGGCGCCGTCAGTGTCCGTCCGCCGCCAGGGGCTGGTCACCGGCCCGTAGGTACTCGTCTCGTTCGACGAGCCCATCGCGAACTCGTCCATGTTGAGCTTGCCGAGCATGACGGCGCCGGCAGCCCGCATCTGCGCGGTGACGTACGAGTCATAGGCCGGCTTGAAGCCATCGAGGATGTGGCTGCACGCCTGGGTGTGCACGCCCTCGGTCGCAAACAGGTCCTTGATGCCGATGGGCAGACCTTCGAGCCGGCCGCCGTCGCCTTTGCCGAGCTTTGTATCACTCGCCTTTGCTTCGGCCCGTGCAATGTCACCCGTCACCGTGATGAACGCATTGAGTTGCGCGTTCGCCGCTTCAATGGCCTGCAGATGCGCGTCGCAAAGTTCGAGCGCGGTGAAGTCTTTGTTCGAGAGGCCGTCACGCGCGTCGGCGAGCGACAGTTGGGTCAAGTCGGTCACGGGGTCTGTCTTCTCTGTCAGACGTTCAGCGGCGTTGCGGGGGCTCGGACCGCCCCGCTCACTCGACGATCTTCGGGACGACGAAGAACCCGTCTTCGGTCAGCGGGGCATTCGCGACCACCGTGTCGGCCATCTCGCCATCAGTGACATCGTCGATGCGCTTCTTCATCTCCATCGGCACCACCTGCGTCATCGGCGCGACATCGGCGGTCTCGACTTCGTTTAGTTGCTCCACCCAGTCGAGGATGTTGGAGAGCTCGCCCTCGAGGCTCTGGGCCTGGGCATCTGAAATCTCGATGCGCGCGAGGCGGGCAATGCGCCGCACGGTGGCCTGATCGACCTGCATGGCCGGCTCCCTGACTGTGCTTGAACCGCGAGCGGCTTAACCCTTTGCCCGTACGAGGGCAAGCAACGGCGGGGCTGCGACATTCATCGTGCCGCGGTCGGATCGTTGACCCGCGGGGCCGCCGAAGGCACCTTCGGAGCGTAGGGCCAGCCGACAGCGTTTGTCTGCTGCCGCCCGTTATATTGAGCCAGGTGCCGAGTTCGTGTTTTCGCGTCCCCCGTCGAGCGTAAGCCTCGCCAAAACCGTGGTGGCCGCCGCGTTTATCGCCGGCGGACTCTCGTTCTCGGCTGAGCGGGCGGCCGCCACAGAATCGGCGTCCGCCGACAGCGCCAAGCCTGCGGCCTCGGTGCTCGCGCCCCGTCCCGTGCGCACCGGCAGCGTCAAATCCGACGGAACGCCCGTGTTCGGCCCACCGGCGAAGTCGGCGGCGGCGCCGGGCCCATCCGCGAGCCCGAACGTGGCGCCAACCACGCCCGCGAAACCACCTGCCAAGCCTGCGCCGAACCCGTCCGGCCGCATGACCATGGCGACGTTCCTCGATCGCCTGATGATCGCGGAATCCGGCGGACGCGACACCGCAAAGAACCCGCTCTCGACCGCGACCG
>JBCBXS010000328.1:0-3245 GCA_039816475.1 Pseudomonadota bacterium
CGGGCGTCGCTCTCAGCCGCGCAAAGATCCTCGTGCTAGGGCTCGCCTACAAAAAGAACGTCGGCGATGTGCGCGAGAGCCCGGCGCTGACGATCCTGCGGCTTCTGAAACTTGCCGGAGCAGAAGCACGCTACCACGACCCCCACGCCGACGTGATCCCGCAGACCCGCGAGTTTGGCGACTTCGCCGGTGACCAGAGCCTGGCCCTCAGCGCGGAGGCGATCGCGGGGTTTGATGCCACGTTGATCGTGACGGATCATGACGCGATCGACTGGGACTTAGTCGGCGCGAACGCGCGCCTGATCGTCGACACACGCAACGTCATGGCCGGCCGCGACGTCGCCGGCACACTCGTTAAAGCGTAGCGCTCTCGCGCCGGTCGGGCGAGTTTACAAGGGCGTAGGCGATCAGCTTGTGTGCGATCAGTGCTGCGGTGTAGTCGCAGGCGTGCAGGCCCGGGATCGGCGCAAGCTCAACGACATCGGCTCCGACAGTCTCAGCCGCCACCTCCGTCGCACGCCGGCAGATTTCCATCGCCTGCCAGAAGCCGAGCCCGCCGGGCGTCGGCGTCCCGGTCGCCGGCATGATGCCGCTGTCGAGACCGTCGATATCAAACGAGATGTAGAGCCGCTGCCCGGCGATCGGTGCCAGCATCGCCTCCAGGTCCCAGCGCGTTTGCTCATGCGCCCAGTGGATCGAAACGCGGTCGCGGTTCACCTCGTAGAACGCGACCTCGGCTTGTGAAACGGCTCTGATGCCGACAGAGACGACAGAAATGCCGTCCAGATCGAGGGCGCGGCGCATGGCTGAGGCGTGCGAGTAGGGCTCGCCGAGGTACCCGTCGCGAAGGTCGGCGTGGGCATCGATCTGCAAAATAGTCAGGGGCTTATCGCGGCCGACGAGCGGTCGGACGGCCCCGGCTGTGAGCGCGTGTTCGCCTCCGATCAGAAGTGGAAAGCGGCTCGCATCTGAAATGTCAGTGACGACATCGGCGATCCGGTCGAGTGATGCAGCTTGCGTCTCAGCCGGCGCCACAGGCACGTGCGTTGCGATGCCGAACGCGTCGCAGGGGCAGAACTTCAACTCTTCGTCGTAGAGTTCAAGCTGATCGCTGGCAGCCAGGATTGCGCCCGGCCCATCGCGGGTGCCACCGCCATAACTCACGGAGGCTTCCAGTCCGAAAGGGACGACAACGGCGCGGGCCATCTCAGGTGCTGCCGCGTCGGGACGATCTGGCTCGAGGAAGCCGTCCTCGGCGCTCAGGTATTCAAGCGTTCCCGCCATCTATTCCGCCGGGGTCGGCTCGGATGCGCGCGCGGCAACCTCTTGCTGATCGAACATCGAGTACATGGGCTCATCCTCGAGGATGATCTCATTGTACTTGCCGTAGCCATTGAACTGCCCGGCGATGGCGCGCGCGTAAGCCCCCATGTTGCCGAACTCGAGATAGTCACCCTCGCGGACGTCATCGGGCAACAGGAACGGCCCGGGCATATGATCGATCGAGTCGCACGTTGGCCCCCAGAGCGCGAACGGCGTCTCTGCCGGCTTCAACTCACTCTCCGGTCGCAACAGGCGGACCGGGAACGCGAACTCCAAATGTGTTGCATCAAAGAGGCCGCCATAGGCGCCATCGTTGATGAAGAGCTCGTTGCCGCGGCGGGCATCGACGCGGACGATCAGGCTCTCGGCTTCCGCGACAAGCGCGCGCCCCGGTTCGCAGATGAGGCGGCAATCGTAGCTGACCGGCATATCCTCGAAGCGCTCTTCGATGACCGAGAAGTACTTCGTCAGCGGGATCGTCGGCTCGGGACCGTAACGCGCGGGAAAGCCACCGCCGACGTCAATGCAATCGATGACGACACCGGCCTTCACGATCGCAGCCCGGGCAACCTTCAGCGCCGCAACGTAAGCTTCCGGTGTCGCCGTTTGCGAGCCGACGTGGAACGCGATGCCAAGTTCGTCGCAGGCCTGCCGCGCCTTCGAGAGCAGCGCGACGGCATCATCGCCGCCGATCCCAAACTTCCGCTCGAGCGGGATCATCGTCTCCATCGCCGGCACGCTGAGGCGCACGAATAGCTGCAAGTCGTCAGCGTTGCCGGTCTCTTCGCGGATCTTTTCCAGTTCCGTTTCGGTATCGAGCGCGAAGCATTTGACGCCGAACTCGTGATAGGCGCGCCGGATCGCCTCGCGAGATTTGACGGGGTGCATGTAGTGCAGCGTCGCGTCGGGGATCGTGGCAGCGTCCTCAAGCTCAGGGATCGAGGCGACGTCGAACTGGCGAATGCCGGCGCCGTAGAGCGCGCCAATCAGGAAGACGGAGCTGTTTGCCTTGTAGGCGTAGGCGACCTCGCCCGGGAAGTGGTCGAGGAAGTAACGCGCCGCCTTGGCGGCTGCGTGCGGCCGCGCGCCGAACGTTGCGCGGTTGGGCGCGACGGCCGTCACGTAGCTCAGCGCGTCCTGATAGCGCTCCATCGGCAGTCGGTCCTCGCAGTCGAAGTTGCGCGCAGGGCAGGTTGCGCGTTCCGCAGGCGTATAAAGGCGGCCTAGCCGCCCGGTGCAACCACGCGATAACTGAATGTCGCGCGGCTGAGGTCCTGTGGCGCGGGCACGGGCTCAGGCGGCGGTCGCCGACGACGGCGCCGTGCACGTTGGACTTGACGAACGCGGCGTTCGGCACGTTTCGCGACGTCTGAAGCGCGCCCGAGCTTCGACCACGCTTGGCTCGCGCGTTTCTGACGCTCTGGCCAGCGACCGAGGAGCGTGAAGACCTCGCGCTGATAGTCCGGTTCAGTCGCAAGGATCGGCGCGGGCGTCGGCGCGCAGAATGCCAACACGCGCTCCTCACCTGTTTCGCGCGCCTTGATCTCGTAGGCCGCATCGGGGCCCGGGACCTGCAACGTCCGGCCAGCGCCAAGCAATCGCGGCGGCTCGAAGTCGTTCGGAAACAGCACAACGGCGCGCTTTGTGACGTCGATGCCGATGAGTGTCGGATAGCAGGTCCGGTCGGTGTGAACCTTGAAGCGCAGTGGCGCACCCGGCGCATAGACCTCGCGGTCCGACCAGACGGTCAGCGTCGGTGCCGCGCGCGGACGCGCGGTGATGGATGCGAGATCGGCGCCGGGTTTGGCGCGAACCCCTGCGCTCACCGGCCTAGTTTGAAGTCGACGCTTGAACGTATCGAAGTCTTCGCGCGCGATCCGCCCGACGCTGAGCCGTCGTGCCGTCAGATCGCCGCTCGCAAT
>JBCBXS010000329.1:0-3211 GCA_039816475.1 Pseudomonadota bacterium
CATCCGACTTTCCCGTCGAGGTCGTGCCCGGCATCACATCGCTGACAGCATGCGCGGCGGCCGCCGGGCGACCGCTGTCCGCCCGAAACGAGAGCCTTGCTGTGATCCCGGCACCCGCGGGCCGGCAGCGCCTCGACGCTGCCATCGCAGCAAACGATGCGATCGCGATCATCAAGGTCGGTCGGCATCTGCCCGTGGTCCGCGACGCGATCGAGGCTGCCGGACGCACGTCGCGCGCCGTCTACATCTCGCACGCGACGCTGCCGCATCAGGTTGTCTGCCCGCTCGCCGACGCGCCGGAGGCACCGCCGTATTTCTCGATGGTCCTGATCGGCGGAACGGACCGGTTCGCCCATGAGTAATCGCCCCGCCATCATCGCGATCACAGCAAGTGCGCTGCCCATCGCGCGTCGGATTGCGGACGCTGTCGGAGGTGTCGTCCACGCGCGTGCAACGCTCGGTGCGGAAGACTGCGAAAGCTTCAGCGAGACGGCAGACCATCTTCGCGCGCTGTTTCTTGCAGGCACGCCGATCGTTGGCGTCTGCGCGGCCGGCATCCTCGTTCGCGCGCTTGCACCGGTCATACTTCAGAAACAGGCCGAGCCGCCGGTCCTCGCAGCCTCCGAAGACGGGCGGCAGATCATCCCGCTGCTCGGCGGCCACCGCGGTGCAAACGATCTCGCGCGTCGGATCGGCAAAGCACTCGGCATTCAGCCGGCTGTGACGACGGCGGGTGACCTGAAGCTCGGGCTGGCGCTTGATGCGCCTCCCGATGGCTGGCGCCTGGAGCGGGCGGATCACGCCAAGGACGTCATGGCGGCAATCCTGAACGGTGCGGCGACGACAGTCACGAACCCCGCGGACTGGATGGCACCGCTCGTCGACGCCGCGAACGTGATCGCACGCAGGCCTGACGACGCGACGGACGAAGGTCCAGCGCTCGTCGAGGTCGAAGGCTTCGAGCCGCTGATCTATCGGCGACAAACCCTCATGCTCGGCGTTGGCTGCGCGCGGAACTGCTCACCCGACGAACTGATCGCGCTTTGCGGCAGGACCCTCGCTGAAAACGGCCGGGCCGAGGCGGAAGTCGCAGCCGTCGTCTCGATCGACGTCAAGTCGGACGAAGCCGCAGTCCACGCGCTTGCCCGGCATCTCGGTGTGTCTGCACGGTTCTTCGATGCCGCGACGCTCGAAACGCTGACCCCGAAACTCGCCAATCCGTCCGAGGTCGTGTTTGCCGAAGTCGGCTGCCACGGCGTTGCCGAAGCCTCGGCCCTTGCGGCCGCAGGTCCGGAGACCGTGCTCGAAATCGAGAAGGCGAAGTCGGCGAACGCGACCGTCGCCGCAGCCGTCTGGGATCGGGCCACACAGGCCGGCATGGCGCGCGGACGCCTCAGTCTCGTCGGTATCGGCCCAGGTCACGCCGCGAGCCGCACGCCCGAAGCTTCACGCTTCATCGCCGAGGCCGACACGCTCGTCGGGTACGGCCTTTATATCGACCTGATCGGCCGCGCGGCGGCGGGCAAAGCGATCCACACGTTCCCGCTCGGCGGCGAGGAAGACCGCTGCCGGTTCGCGCTCGAGGAAGCCGGCAAAGGCCGGAACGTCGCGCTGATCTGTTCCGGCGACAGCGGCATCTACGCGATGGGCGCACTCGTCTTCGAACTCCTCGACAGACCTCAAGACGACGGCGGGGTGACGGAGGCGGCCCGGCGCGTCGACGTCATTTCGGCGCCAGGTGTCACCGCCCTTCAGGCGGCGTCGGCGAAGGTCGGTGCCATGATCGGCCACGACTTCTGCGCGATTTCGCTTTCCGATCTTCTTACACCGCGCGACGCCATCGTCCGCCGTATCGAAGCGGCAGCGCGCGGCGACTTCGTCATCGCGTTCTATAACCCCGTGTCTCGCAAACGACGAACGCTGCTCGCCGAAGCGCGTGACATTCTCCTTACCGCACGTCCCGCCGAGACGCCGGTGCTGCTCGCAAGCGACCTTGGCCGACCGAACGAAACCTTGCGCGTGCGCACCCTCGAGACACTCAGCGTCGATGAGGTCGACATGCTGACGGTTGTGCTCGTCGGCTCATCGGAAACGCGACAATTTCGGAGCGGCGATCAGAACAGTGGTGCTGACGGCATTCGCATTTACACGCCCCGCGGTTACGCCGCGAAACGTGCACGAGGGGATCAGCCATGACGGTCTACTTCATCGGCGCAGGCCCGGGCGATCCGGACCTGATCACCGTCAAAGGGCAGCGCCTCATCGCGCGCTGCCCCGTCTGCCTGTTCGCCGGCAGCCTTGTCCCCGAAGCGATCGTCGCAGGTGCACCACCAGACGCGCGCGTGATGGACACCGCCGCCATGACGCTGGACGAAATCATCGCGGTGATGCGCGAAGCCGACGACGACGGCGCTGACGTCGCGCGCATTCACTCAGGCGACCCGTCACTCTATGGCGCGATCGCCGAGCAGATCCGCAAACTGAAGTCGCTCGATATCGCCTTCGAAATCGTCCCCGGCGTCCCGGCCTACGCGGCGGCAGCGGCCGCGCTAGGCCGCGAACTTACGATCCCCGAGGTCTCCCAGACCCTGATCCTGACGCGCACGGCGATGAAGTCGTCGCGTATGCCAGAGGGCGAAGATCTCGCAACGCTCGGCCAGTCCGGCGCGACGCTCGCGATCCACCTGTCGGTTCGCAACCTGCGCGAGATCGAGCGACAGCTCACGCCGCATTACGGCGCCGACTGCCCGGTGATCGTCGCCTACCGCGTCGGCTGGCCCGACGAGATGTTCCTGCACGGCACCCTGTCCGATATTCGCGAGAAGGTCCGCGCTGAAAAGATCACGCGAACGGCGCTGATCTTTGTGGGCCACGCCCTCGCGGACGCCGACGAGACCTTTCGGGATAGCGCACTCTACGACGCAGCGCATGCCCATGTCCTGCGGCCGAAACGCCGCGCACGGGCCACATCCGAGGCCTAGTCTGCCGCGCAGATGACATGCGCAAACGAACCCATCACGGAGCCGCGCCGCAACCCGATCGCGCCGAGCGACCTCCCGAAGCTGTCGTGCGCTTCGAAGAGCCTTTGGGTGTCATCATCAATGCGCTCTGAGACCACGGTCGCGTAGTGGAATTCATGCGCCTTGAGCGTCGCACCGAACGGATGGGGTCCGAGCGCTCCCAGATCGCGATGGCCGAGCGACAGTTTCCT
>JBCBXS010000032.1:0-13990 GCA_039816475.1 Pseudomonadota bacterium
CGTTGACGGTCATGCACTCATTCCAGACGGCGGCCTGCGTATGGTTGAGCGGCGACAGCGGCCCGAGCACGCCCGCGCAACTTGCCAGCACATCGAGCTTGCCCCAGCGCTGATAGAGGGACGGGCCGATCGCATCGATCTTGTCGCCGCGTTTGAGGTCGACCTGCAGCAGCGTGATCTCGCGGCCCTTCGCGCGGAGTTCGTCGTCGAGTTCCTCAAGCGCTGCAACGCGCCGGGCAACGGCGACCACATGCGCGCCGCGATCAGCAAGTGCGTGAACCGTCGCGCGGCCGATCCCGCGGGAGGCGCCCGTCACCAGCGCCACGCGCCCCATAAAATCGAGGCTCTGCGCGTCGCTGTTGCCGTCGTCGGTCGGTCCAGGTGGCGTCGGATCGGCCACGTTCAGTTGCCGCTTTCGCCGGTCTGTTTCGGTTTGGCCTTCTCGATCATGGTCTCGGCCCCATCCTTGGCGCGCTCATAGATCTTGCGGCCGGTCGCCTTCGCCTGATCGAGCAGAGGCTTTGCCCGCTCGCGCGCTTTCTCGGAAAGCTTGATCAGACGCTCGGAGCCTGCCGCCGAAAGCTGTTTCGTGCGGCGCAGGATCTTGCTGAAGATCGATTGCTGCGGCAGCACGTCCTCCGTCCGGAGGCCGCGAATAACACTGACGAGGTCCTCGTGGTTCTGACGCTCGGTGCGGTCGTTGATCGTCCGGGCGTTGCCGGCGAACAGCACCAGCGGCACGCATGCGGTGACCACCGTCCGCCCTGCGCTCAGCCACTTGGCGTTTGTGACCTGCGTTTCCTGCGCGAAGTAGATCTTCTGGCCGTTCACCTCCTGTGTGAGCATCGCGCGGTCGACGACCGGCACGATGTGGCCGCCCAGATCTTCGATCATCTTGAAGCGCGGGTTCTTCGGGTCCGGGAACTGCACGAACAGCGCAACGCCGCCGGGCGTCTCGATCGCTTTGCGGATCGCGTCGTCCGTGGTCGCCTCGACGTTGACGTTCTCCGCGGCGCCAAGACCTTCCGGATCGATCTTCTGGAGGAAGCGGAACGTGCCCGTGCTACCGGACTTCTCAGGCGGCAGGAAGAAGTTCAACTGGCCTGCGAAGACGGCAATCTCTCCAAAGTTCTGCAGGTCGCGGTTTTTGGTGACGGCAAACACGCACTCGCGGACATCGTCGGAGCGGACGCGCGTGATCGCTTCCGCGTTGCCGCGGTTGCCAACCTGCAGCGCGAGAACGTCAGCCTGGCCGTAGCCGAATGTGGCCGGCTCGCTCTGCACCCGATTGAGGTTGTCGAGCGTTCCGTCGGAGGGCTCGCAGGCGAGCTGATAGTTGCGTGACGACAGCGCCTTTTTCAGCGCGGGGCAGAAATACTGGTGATACGCGCCGGTGGTGCCGCCGGTGTTGACCGTCTCGGCGAGCGCCGGGCCAGAAAGCGCGAACGGTGACGCGATGAGACCGACGGTGAGAAATCCGCGAAGCATGACTGCAAACTCCGATGGGCGATCTGTTCTGGTCGCACTGACGAGAGCATCGCTTGGTGCACCGCCAAACTCAATGCGGTTTAGGTGACAGATGAGTTTGCGTGCTGGCGGAAATGGGCCCACGGGCAGGCATTTTCCGCGCCGGTGCCGAGGCTCTAGCGCGCTTCCGCGAGGAGGGAGAGCTGCTTCTGGTTCATCTGCAGTTCGCCGTCGATATCGGTGAGCGGTGTCGGGTAATCGCCGGTGAAGCAATGATCGGTGAATTGCGGTGCCGCCGGGTTGCGCGCTTCACACCCCATGGCGCGATAGAGACCTTCGACGCTCAGGAAACCGAGGCTGGTCGCGCCGATGTGGTCGCGCATCTCCTCGACGGTCATTGTCGACGCAAGCAATTCCTGCCGGGTCGGCGTGTCGATCCCGTAGAAGTCGCCGAATTTGATCTCGGGGCATGCAACCCGGAGGTGAACCTCGCGCGCGCCCGCCTCGAACATCAGCGACACCAGCTTGATCGAGGTGGTCCCGCGGACAACGCTGTCATCGATCAGCACGATCCGCCTGCCGCGCACGGCAGCGCCATTCGCCGAGTGCTTCAGCTTGACGCCGAGCTGACGGATCTGCTGCGCCGGCTCGATGAAGGTCCGGCCGACGTAGTTGTTGCGGATGATGCCGAATTCGAACGGATGTCCGGCCGCCTGCGCGTAACCCAGTGCCGCCGGCACACCTCCGTCAGGAACCGGGACGACGACGTCGACGTCGGCGGGCTGTTCCGCTGCAAGCTCGCGGCCCATCCGTTTGCGGACGTCATAGACACTTTGGCCCGCCACAACCGAGTCCGGCCGCGCGAAATAGATGAACTCGAAGATGCAGGGCCGCGCCGGGCGGATCGGAAACGGGCGGTGGCTCTCAAGACCATCTTTCGTGATGACCACGACTTCGCCGTTCTCGACTTCGCGCTCGAACGTTGCACCCATGATGTCGAGTGCGCAGGTCTCGGAGGCGAGCACATAGCCACCGTCCTTGCGCCCAATGATCAGCGGCCGAATGCCGACGGGATCGCGCGCGCCGATCAACATCGTCTCGGTCATCGCGATGATGGCGTAGGCGCCCTCTAATCGGCGAAGCGCTTCGATGATGCGCTCGACGGGGCGCTGCCGCCGCGACCGGGCGACGAGATGCAGGATGACTTCGGTGTCAGACGTCGACTGGTAAATCGCGCCGTCGCTGACAAGTTCGCGCTGAAGCGTTTGCGCGTTTGTGAGATTGCCGTTGTGGCAGACGGTCATGCCGCCATCGCTCAGGTGCGCGAACAGCGGCTGGACGTTGCGGATCGTCATCCCACCGGCTGTTGAATACCGGACGTGGCCGACGGACATGTCGCCGTTCAACCGGTCCATCACGTCGTGGCTGTTGAAATTGTCGCCGACGAGCCCGAGATGCCGCTCGGCGTTGAATCGCTGGCCATCGAAGGTGACGATGCCGGCGGCTTCCTGCCCGCGATGCTGAAGTGCGTGCAGGGCGAGAGCTGCGTGGGCGGCTGCATCGTCGACGCCGAAAACACCAACGACACCGCATTCTTCATGCAAGGCGTCGTCATCAGGATCGAAAAGGGTTGTTGGAGGCGAGGCGGTGGATCGGTCACCGGGCGAGGCTCGACCGTAGGATTTCGCCTGGGTGCCCGGGTATGTCTCGTGACCGGTTCGCAGCATCGTCGTCCGCCCGCCGCTGGAAGCTTGAGCGAAACGACAACCGATGCCGCTCAAGTCTCGGTTTCCGAGACAGATATAGTATCGCGGACCGGATGCAAGGCGAATGCAGGGCGTTGTGAATTTTCAGGTAACGCGCCCTGCTGCTCTGTTTCCGGCCGGGTTAGTGGATCGGGCACATATGTCAGAAGCGCCGATTCGATCGCCGAGCCTGCAGAGCGCAAGTACGGGACGGAGATCGAGTTCTGGACCCACGACGGATGCTCGGCCGGGTCTGGATACAGTTTTTCGAAAAACAGAAATGGGATCACGACGAGGACAAACCCTCGGATGACGCCGAAGACAAACCCGAGGATGCGATCGATCATCCCGACGCGGCTATCCAAAATCGAATCGGAAATGCGCGACGTGATCAGGTGCACGACGACGAGCACGATCAGAAAAATGATCGCGCCAATGAGGATTTTCGCGATCTGCGGCTGCAGGTTCGTTTGGTCGGCGATGTCGTTGGCAAAGGCTTCCTGAAACAGGATGAAATAGAGAACGGCACCGGCCGCGACGATCCACGAGAGGATAGACAAGATTTCGCGCGTCAGGCCCCGGTACATCGCAAGCAACGCCGACAGCAGCGCGACGGCCAGCAATGCCGCATCAAGAAAGCTTAGTGGGCCAATCATTCCCGTCACTCATCCCCAGCCGTCCCCGTCGGGCTCAGTCGCATGGGCCGATTTGACCCGCAAGAGCTTTTAGATGGCTCAAACGGCGCAAATCGAGCGCGCGTACGTCCTTTCCAAGGTCGCCGGCGGCCGGAACGAAGGCGGTCTCGAAACCGAGCTTCTGCGCTTCCTTGAGGCGCACCGGCATCTGAGCACATGCGCGGACGGCGCCCGACAAGCTGATTTCACCGAACGTCACAGCGTGCGTTGGCAATGGCTTGTTGCTGAGCGAGGAGATCAAGGCGGCTGCGGCTGCAAGATCTGCAGCCGGCTCTGAAATCTTGATGCCACCCGCGACGTTCAAGAACACGTCGTGTTGCGCGAAAGAGAGACCGCAGCGGGCTGCGAGCACGGCAAGCAACATCGAGAGCCGGTTTGAATCCCAGCCCACGACCGATCGCCTTGGCGTACCAAGCGCTGAGGGGGCAACGAGCGCCTGGATCTCGATCAGCACCGGCCGCGTGCCTTCCATGCCGGCGAATACCGCGGCGCCCGGGCTCTCCGGATCGCGATCACCAAGGAACAGCTCGGATGGGTTGCGCACCATCCGAAGCCCGGTCTCCGCCATTTCGAAGACGCCGATCTCATCGGCAGGTCCGAAGCGGTTCTTGACCGCGCGCAGCAGGCGATAGGTCTGGCCGCGATCGCCCTCGAAGTAGAGCACGGTGTCGACCATGTGCTCGATCATCTTCGGGCCGGCGATCTGGCCCTCCTTGGTGACGTGCCCGACGAGGATGAGGCCGGCGCCGCGCGCTTTCGTATGACGGATGAGCGATTGCGTCGCCGCCCGCACCTGCGTGACGCTGCCCGGCGCTGAATCGACGGCGTCCGCCCAGAGCGTCTGAATGGAATCGATGATGACGAGATCGGGGACCGGGCCGTCTTCAATCGTCGCCAGGATATCGGACAGGTTGGTTTCGGCTGCGAGCCCGACCGGCGCGTCGGTGACGCCGAGGCGCTCCGCCCGCAGCCTGATCTGAGCTGTCGCCTCTTCGCCCGAGAAATAGAGAACCCGCCGGCCGGCGTTTGCGAGCTTTGCTGAGAGTTGCAGCAGTATCGTTGATTTGCCGATGCCCGGTTCGCCGCCGATGAGCGTTGCTGAGCCCGGTACGATGCCGCCGCCCGTAACGCGATCAAGTTCGCGGTTGCCGGTCTCGAGCCGCGGCGCATCGTCGGTGGTGCCTGCGAGGCTTTCGAGCGAGACGACACGGCCCTTCGAGTTTGTGTTGAGACCGGAGCCGGGTGCGGCTGCCGCGTTCGCGTGTTCGACAAGCGTATTCCACTCACCGCAGCTAGGGCACTTGCCGACCCATTTGGTCGTCTCCGCCCCGCAATTCTCGCAAACGTATTTGAGCTTCGGAGGGCGTGCCATCACGTCTCTCCGTTTCTGGACTGGCCGACATAGACGCGGGGGACGCGGGCCGAGAGCCTCGTCAGTATTTCATATCCGATCGTCCCGGTGCGATCGGCGATGTCATCAATCGTGAGATGCGAGTCGATCACTGTTGCCCAGTCGCCGGCGGCGACAGCGGCTTCAGGAAGCGCGGTGATATCAACCGTCGTCAGGTCCATCGAGATGCGGCCGACGATGGGGCAGGGGGTGTCTGCGATTTTAACCAACGCCGGGCCGTGGTCGGATGCATTGCCGAGCGCGCGCGGGAGACCGTCCGCATAGCCGACCGCAAGCGTCGCAAGCCGCGTCACACGTTCGGTGACAAACGTGCTGCCGTAGCCGACCGGCGTGCCAGCAGCGACTGTTCTCAACTGCAGGACGCGCGCTTCGAGGCGAACGGCCTGCCGCATTGGGTTCGGCCGATCCTCGAGCGCGCGGCCGCCGTAGAGCGCGATGCCGGGTCGTGCCACGTCGTAGTGAAAGTGCGGGTCGGCGATCAGTGCGGCGGAGTTTGCGAAGCTCCGGGCCGTTGCCGCAACCGACGGCCCGAGCGCGTCGCAGATCGCATCGAACTGCACCGACTGTGAGAGCGTCATCGGATTGGCGGGCGCGTCGGCACAGGCCGGATGCGTCATGATGAGCTGCGGTGCCGGGCGTTCATGAAGCAGTTGGCGCAGCTCTTCCGTCTGCTCCGGCTCGGCACCGAGCCGCGACATGCCGGTGTCGACATGCAACGCGTAGCCAGCGTTTGCGGCCGCGCTTTCACCGAACCAGGCCGCCAAAGTCTCAGGCGATGAGATTACCGGCCTGAGGCGCGCCTCGGCGAAGGCCGACGCCTGACCGCTGCGATACCCGTCGAGCACATAGATTGCAGGCCTTGGCAGATCGGCCCGCAGTGCTTCGCCCTCGGCGAGGCTCGCGACAAAGAATGTCTCGCAGCCGGCAGCGGCAAGGGCGCGCGCAACCGGTGTCGCGCCACACCCGTAGCCGTTCGCCTTTACGACGGCCGCCGTCGCGCCCTCTGCAAGATCAGCGAGCTGTCGCCAATTCGCGACGATCGCATCGAGGTCCACGACGACGCGCGTCCGCGCTGACGTCTGATCGGCCTTCTGATCTGAAACTTCGTCCCGCATGGCCCGATGTTACTCGAAACGTTCGGGGACGCGATCCTCCCGTGCGAGATCCGCAAACCGCGTGAACTGTGCCTCGAACGCGAGCTGCACTGTGCCAACGGGTCCGTGACGTTGTTTGCCGACGATCACTTCAGCGCGGCCGTTGACGAGCTGCATCTTCGCCATCCACTCGGCGAACTCCGGGGTGCCCTCGTTCGGTTTCGTCCGCTCGACGTAATACTCTTCGCGGAAGACGAACATGACGACGTCGGCGTCCTGCTCGATCGAGCCGGATTCACGAAGGTCTGAAAGCTGCGGGCGCTTGTCTTCGCGCTGCTCGACCTGACGCGAGAGCTGGCTGAGCGCGATGATCGGGACGTTTAGCTCCTTCGCGAGCGCCTTCATGCCGGTCGTAATCTCGGTCAGCTCCTGCACGCGGTTGCCCTGTGAGGCCTTTGAGCCAGAAAGAAGCTGGAGGTAGTCGACGATCAGAAGATCGAGCCCCTGCTGGCGCTTGAGCTTGCGCGCGCGGGCTGCGAGTTGCGCCACGGTAATGCCGCCCGTCTGGTCGATGTAGAGCGGCGCCTCCGACATGACCTTCGCGACTTCGGCAAGCCTGCGGAATTCGCTCTCTGTGATCATGCCGCGCCGGATCTTCTCCGACCCGATCTCGGACTGCTCCGAGAGAATACGCGTTGCGAGCTGCTCCGCCGACATCTCGAGCGAGAAGAACCCGACGATCCCGCCGTTGGTGGTCTTCACGGTGCCGTCCGGTTGCTGCTCCGAGCGGAAGGCCTTTGCGACGTTGTAGGCGATGTTGGTGGCCAGCGCCGTTTTGCCCATCGACGGGCGGCCCGCGAGGATCACGAGGTCGGAGCTCTGTAATCCGCCAAGCCGACCGTCCAGATCACCGAGCCCCGTTGAGATGCCGGAGAGGTGACCATCGCGCTGGAAGGCTGCGTTGGCCATATCGACGGCCTGGACCAGCGCGTCACCGAACGACTGGAAGCCGCCACCGTACTTGCCGGTCTCTGCAAGCGAATAAAGCTTGTTCTCGGCGTCCTGGATCTGTTCCTGCGGCTCGGCGTCGACGGGCGAGTCGTAGGCCGTCGTCACGAGCTCCTGTCCGATGGCGATCAGCATTCGGCGCGTTGCCAGATCGAAGACCGTGCGGCCGTAATCCGTCACGTTGATGATCGCGGTCGCCTGCGCCGCGAGCCGCGCGAGATACTGCGGGACCGTGAGGTCTTCCTCGATGGGCTCTTCGTTCTCGAAGAACGTGCGCATCGTGACCGGCGTCGCGCGCTTGCCGGCGAGGATCAGCTTCGATGCGACGTCAAACACCTGGCCGTGCAGCGGCTCGTAGAAGTGTTCGGCCTGCAGGAAGCCTGAGACGCGGTCGAGCGCCTCGTTGTTGATCAGGATGGCACCGAGCAGAGCCTGCTCGGCGTCGACATTGTGTGGGGGCTGCCGAAACGAGAGGGGTTCGGTGGCGTCGGCCTGCTGATGAAGCTGGTCGGAGAGGAGGGCGGGTGTCTCAGTCATGGCGCTTGGCTAGCGCGAGTCGCGTGCCCCCGGTTGGCAGGGCACCGCACTTCAGAGCCCGCCATCCACGCTATGCACATGGCCTGCGAAAACCGCTTCGGTGGCGCGGCGAATCAACTGTGCGCTCCGGTCTCGCAACGCACGGTTGACGCCAGGCCGGAACGCATCGGCCCAGCGTCGTTTGCTCAGATGGCGGATGGCTGATCGCCGGTCTCGTCACCGTCCTGACGGGCGTCCGGCCCACCCATATCGTCGTTCTCGGCATCCGGGTCGAATGTCTCGAGATCGAGCGCCTCGTCTTGGATGACGGTGACGTCTTCACCGCGGGCCTGGCGCTCGGCTTCGTCCTCGGACCGGGCCACGTTCACAGAGACGTCGACCACGACCTCCGGGTGCAACTGGATCTTCACCGGATGAAGACCAAGCGTCTTGATCGGCTGCTCGAGGTTCACCTGACGCCGCGAAACGGAAACGCCGCCTTCCGTAATGACCTCGGCGATATCCCGCGTCGAAACCGAGCCATAGAGCTGACCGGTATCGCCAGCCTGGCGGATCGCAACGTAGCTCTGGTCTGCGAGCTTTTCAGCGACGCTCTCGGCTTCGGTGCGCCGCTCGAGATTGGTTGCCTCGAGCTGCGACCGTCGGCTCTCGAACTCCGCCTTGTTCTCAGCCGTCGCGCGCAGCGCTTTCTGTTGCGGCAGTAGGTAATTGCGCGCGAAGCCATCTTTGACAGAGACGACATCGCCCATCTGTCCAAGCTTTGCGATGCGTTCAAGCAGGATCACGTCCATGGTTCAGTCCCTTATGTGTTTGGAGTGTTAGGCGGGTTGGGATTGCCGGGCGGTGGCGTGCCCGGAGGTGGCGCTGGCGGAAAGGTCTCGAGGTGCTTGCGGCGAAGCGGCGAGAACGGTTCAGCAAGTCCGAGGATCGCAACGATGATGCCGGCGGGCGGCAGCAGCGCAGTCAGCATATAAAGAAGCGTAAGGCCGAGCCCGCGAACCGGCTGGCCGCGCGAGGTCTGGTGGATCACTGCGAGGCCCTGCAGCAGATAGGCGAAGACGCAGGCCCAGACGACAGCGGCTGCGAGGAAGCCGACATAGCCGCCAAAAAACGTGACGACGATTGCAATCATCAGCGCGATCGGCACCCCGCGCGGAAGAACGGCGGTCGTCATGTCTTGCCATGGCCGCAGCAGCTGGCCCGACTGCTGCGTGATCCGGCCGGCAAGCCAGAGGTTGAACACCATCGACAGGATCAGGAACCATGCAAGGCCGGCCGGCACGTAGGGCACCATTGATGCCGCAAACCGTCGGCGGACTTCAGGTGTCAGTTGCTTGGCGAGTTCAGGGTTGTTTGCGGTCTGGGCGTCGAACACGCGATCGAGCGACTGCTGCATCATCGTCTTCAGCGCATTCATATCGCCGGCGACGACGAGGAAGGCTGAGATCGTCAGCACGCTTGCCCAGACGACAATGGCGCCGAGCACACGTCCGAGGGGATACCACTCAGTCGACTGGCGCCCGTCGGGCAGCACAATTTCGCGGTTCAGCCCCAGCAGATAGCTCATGCCGGCGACCGGCAGTCCGGCGGCCAGCGCGTGGATGAGCCCGGCTGTCGGCGTTGCGATTGCCGCGGCGCCAATCCCTGCGACGATGGCTGCGATGAGTGCTGAGACCCAGCCCCATCCAAGACCCGCAATCGCGATCGGGAGCGGGACCAACATCAGCCCGAAGAACAGGCCGAGCGGCGTCCCGCTGAGCGGCGCGACGAAGACGATCACGGAGGCAAGCCCCGCGAGCAGGGCAACAAGGTATCGAGACATTTTAAGCTGTCCCGCTCGGAGGCGGTTAGAGATGGCAGGTCTGCCACCCCAACGGTTCAGTCTTCGTCTTTCAGCATCCGCGCCAAGCGGCGCTACGCCTTACTTGATCACGTAGGGCAGCAGTCCGAGGAAGCGCGAGCGCTTGATCGCTTTGGAGAGTTCCCGCTGCTTCTTGGCCGAGACAGCTGTGATGCGGCTCGGCACGATCTTGCCGCGCTCTGAAATGTAACGGCTCAGGAGGCGGACATCCTTGTAGTCGATCTTCGGCGAATTGTCGGACGAGAACGGGCAGGTCTTCCGGCGCCGGTTGAACGGCCGCCGAACGGGGAGCTGTGCGATGTTTGTCATGTGTCGGTCTTATCGAAAGTGATTGAGGCGCAGCCATCAGAAGGCGCGCCGATGTGGGTCTCGGTTGCGCGCTGTCTCAAGTGTCGCCGGTCGGTCGCGATGACGGTTGCGGCCGGAACGTTGAGCCGCCGCGGTCTCCGCCACGATCGCCACCACGGTCACCGCCGCCGGGTCCGCCACGATCATCACGGCGGGGTCCGCGGCCGCCACGTCCGCCACGGTCACCCCTGCGATCATCACGGTCGGATTTCCGCATCTGGATCGACGGCTCGGTCTCGTGCTCATCAACGCGGATCGTCAGAAAGCGGAGGATATCCGTCGACAGTCGCATGCGCCGCTCCATCTCGGAGACGGCAGGTGCCGGCGCATCGATGTTCAGCATCGAGAAGTGCGCCTTGCGGTTCTTCTTGATCTTGTAGGCGAGGGACTTGAGCCCCCAGTACTCATTGCGCGCGACCTGTCCGCCACCTTCTTCGATGACAGCTTTGAGTTCAGTGGTCAGCGCATCGACCTGCTGTTGGGAAACGTCCTGACGCGTCAGGAAGACATGCTCATAAAGCGGCATGGGAAGCCTTTCGTTCGGCCGGGCGCATTGATCTGCGGCCCGGATCGTGCGGTTCAACTGTGTCCGGCGCAAAGCCTCGAATGAGCCGCCGCAGGCGCGAAAGGCTCAAAATCGACCCAAAGGAGCGGAGACACCGGATCGTGGCTCAAAGCTGCATAACGCTGCAGCTTGCCACCGGCGCTAGCGCCGTATCCGTTCAGCCTCCAGCCGGACTGCGCGGGTTATAGCTGACGCCCATTGGTGGGCAAGGGTTTTCGCGCGGGGTGCGGGCGCGGGTGCTTTGCTTGACACCGTCTCGGCTGGCGTGAATTACAGCCGCATTCCCCGAAATCGTGACAAGGAGCCCCAATGGGCGTCGCATTCCTATATCCGGGCCAGGGCAGTCAGGCGATTGGCATGGGCCAAGCTTTGGCCGAGGCTTTCCCAGCGGCGCGGGCGGTGTTCGACGAAGTGAACGAGGCCTTGGGGCAGGATCTGACCGCGATCATGTGGTCCGGCGATAAGGCGACGCTGACGCTGACGGAGAATGCGCAGCCGGCGCTGATGGCCGTGTCGGTCGCAGCGACCCGGGTTCTCGAGGCGGAGACAGGTCGGAAGATTGGTGATCTCGCGGGCCACGTGGCCGGCCACTCGCTTGGCGAGTATTCGGCGTTGGCCGCGGCCGGCGCGTTGTCGCTGACCGATACGGCGCGGCTGCTCCGGAAGCGCGGTGAGGCAATGCAGTCGGCAGTCCCGGTTGGTGAAGGCGCGATGATGGCGCTGCTCGGCGGCGGGATCGACGTCGCAACGGAGATCGCAGCGGAAGCTGCAGGCGACGACGTCCTGGAAGTCGCCAACGATAATGAGCCGACGCAGGTTGTCCTCTCGGGCCACAAGCGCGCCGCGGACAGGGTGCCGGACATCGCCAAAGCGAAGGGCGTCCGCCGGGCCCTTCCGCTGCCCGTCAGCGCACCGTTTCATTGCTCTCTCATGCAACCGGCCGCCGACGTGATGGCCGAGGCGCTGGCGAACACGCTGATCTCAGAACCGGCAAGCGCTGTCGTCTGCAACGTGACAGCCGAGCCGACCCGCGATCCCGACGCGATCCAGAAGAACCTCGTCACGCAGGTCACCGGAACCGTTCGTTGGCGCTCATGCGTGCTTGCGATGCAGGAGGCGGGTGTTGACCTCTACGTTGAGCTTGGCGCCGGCAAGGTGTTGTCCGGACTCATTAAGCGAACGCATGCGGACGCCGACACACTGAACCTCGGAGCGCCCGACGACATCGCAGCCGTTGTCGCAGCACTGACGGCCTAGAAGGACCGATATGTCTCAGACCTCCTCTGAACTCGAAGGCCGCAACGCGCTGATTACAGGCGCCAGCGGTGGCATTGGCGAAGCGATTGCCCGGGCGCTGCATGGTGGGGGGGCCACCGTCACGCTCTCCGGCCGTAACGCTGAGAAGCTTCAAGCGCTCGCCGGCGATCTTGGCTCACGCGCCCACGTCGAGACGTGCGATCTCGCCGACAGGTCAGACGTCGGCACCCTAATTGATCGCGCTTCGAAGGGCATGGGCGGCCTTGATATTCTCGTCAACAATGGCGGCATCACCAAAGACAACCTCTTCATGGTGATGAAAGACGACCAGTGGGACGACGTGATCGGCGTCAACCTGACAGCAACGTTCATGCTGATGCGGGCGGCGTCGCGGATGATGATGCGGGCGAAAACCGGATATGGCCGGATCGTCAACATCTCGTCGGTGAGCGGCGTTGTCGGCAACCCGGGCCAGGCGAATTACGCAGCCTCCAAAGCCGGCATGATCGGCATGACGAAATCGCTCGCGCGCGAGTGCGCCTCGCGCGGGATCACGGCGAACTGCATTGCACCGGGCTTCATCAAGACGCCGATGACGGACTCGCTGACCGAGAAGCAGGTCTCAGAGATCATGGGCGCGATCCCATCGAACACGTTTGGTGAGCCCAACGATATTGCAGCCGCCGTCGGCTATCTCGTCAGCAACGGTGCCCGGTACGTGACCGGACAGACGCTGCATGTGAACGGCGGCATGGTGATGCCGTGATCGGGGTTGCAACCGGGCGTGGATCGGCATCCGACCCGACGTCCCTTAACCGTTGAAAGGCCCGTAAAGACTGGCCCCTGAGTGCTGGTCAAAGGATTTTAAGTGTGATACGCCGCGCCACGTTTTAAGGAGCTTCGGCTTCGCGCAAACGGCGGTCTCGCGCACCCCGGATCACGAATCCCTTAAACGAACACGCGGCTGACGCCGCGATGAATTCAGTCGCCCCTTGCGATGAAGGGCGCTTGGGGCAGTCGAACTAGGACAATCAAAATATGAGCGATATCGCGGAACGCGTGAAGAAGATCGTTGTCGAGCATCTCGGCGTCGAAGGCGAGAAGGTGACTGAGAAGGCGTCGTTCATCGACGATCTCGGCGCCGACAGCCTCGACACTGTTGAGCTGGTGATGGCGTTTGAAGAAGAGTTCGGTTGTGAAATTCCGGACGACGCAGCCGAGCACATTCTGACGGTGGGCGACGCTGTGAAGTTTCTTGAGAAGAACGCTAACGCTGCCTGACACACGATGACGGAGATCGCGGGCTTCGCCTTGCGATCTCGTTCGGGCCGGCCGGTCGACAGAGGCCCGAACGCGACAACGAGAGACCGGCCCCGGATGAGATAGATCCGCAACGACCGGCGTTGCCTCGATGAGAAGCAATGCTCGCGCGTCCCGACACCGGCTTAACGTAACTTCAGCGCCGGCTTGCCTCCGGGGCCATCCGCCGGTCCCGCTCAGGAGCTGAGAAAAATGAAGCGCGTTGTCGTCACCGGGTTGGGCCTCGTCACGCCGCTTGGAAGCGGCATCGAGGCGAGCTGGTCACGCCTCCTTAAGGGTGAGAGCGGCGCGCGGCGGGTCACAGAATTCGAAGTCGACGACATCACGTGCCAGATCGCAGCGTTCATCCCGCGCGGCGATGGACGCAACGGCACGTTCAATCCTGACGAGGCGATGCTCCCGAAAGAGCAGCGCAAGGTCGACGACTTTATTCTCTATGCCGTTGCGGCTGCCGATCAGGCGCTGGCTGACTCAGGCTACACGCCCGAGACCGATGAAGCGCGCGAACGGACCGGTGTCCTCATCGGCTCGGGCATCGGCGGCCTGCAGGGGATCGCCGAGACCTCGCTGTTGCTGAGAGACAAGGGCCCGCGGCGGGTCAGCCCGTTCTTCATTCCGGGTCGGTTGATCAACCTCGCCTCGGGCTATGTCTCGATAAAACACCAGCTTAAGGGCCCGAACC
>JBCBXS010000330.1:0-3164 GCA_039816475.1 Pseudomonadota bacterium
GTAGGCGAGTTCGATCAGGACAGACGGCACCTTGGCGGTCTTCAGCACCTTGAAGGCTGCCTGCTTGTCGGGGTTCGCACGCATGTTCGTTGAGGCCGACATGGTCTTGATGACGGAGCGCGTGAAGAACTTCGTGCGGTTGTGATTTGCCTCGACTTCCCGAGTGGCAAGGTCGGCGAGGATGCCGCGGATTGCCGAGAGGTCCGCCGACGCTTTTCGGATCTTGCGCTCTTCCTTCGAACTCAGAACCGAACCGCCGACCTTGCGACGCTGCGAGTTACGAAGCCGCGCTGCCACCGACTGGCGAAGCGAATAGATCGTGGCACCGCGCGCACCGCTCCGGGCATAATCCGCGTGGACTGCGATGAAGAGCGCGGCGCGGTTTCGTTCGGCGAACAGGCGGCGCTTCAGAAGCGGCACAAACGTGTCGTCATCCCGCGTCATCAGCACACGATACCGACCTGATGCCTGCAAAATTTTGCGCAGCGCGAGGCTGAACTTCAGCACGACATCTTTCTCGACGGTACCGAACTTCTTCGCACCGGAATCGCGACCGCCGTGGCCTGGATCAATAACAACGACCGGCTTGAACGCCTTAGATGCAAGCTGCTTCGGCGCAACGGCGGCCCGCGGTAGCGGCGGCTGAAAGCCCGACTTGAAACCGAGGCTCATGGACTGGTTGAGAAGTTCGCGACGCTTTTTGGCGCGTGCCATACGAACTCGGACGGGCAGCAGGTCGACGACAAGCTCGTTACGGCGCGTCTTCGCGTTGCGCTGAATAACCGCCTTCTGGACGACCACCGGTTCTTTGACGTCGATGATGATCCGCGACCGGCGTGCGTTCGCCTTGCCGCTGCGGAAGTTCGTGACAACGCCCATCCGGCCGCGCGCCTTGCGCGGAAGCTTCATCCGCATCGTCTCGATATCGACGATGACGCGGTTCGGCTTTGTGAGAGCAAACACGTTGAACTCGCCGGACCGCTCAAGGGCGACGACGAAACGTGTGCGTTCATCCCGCCGGATGCGCGGCTTGGCCGGCTCAGCGGCAACGGTCGCACCTGTCGGCGCCCGCCCGTCACGCTTCGGGTCGGCTGCCGTTTCAGGCTGCGCCATCCGCGTGATCCGTGACACGAGATCGGTAAGCGTGGTCGCGAACGACGACGCCCCGGTCTGCGATTGTGCCGTTTGTGACTGCGCATGCGCTGGGCCAGTGAGGCCCATGACCGCTGCCAGACTTACGCATATGACAAGGTGCAACCCGGCTGTGCCGGGCCGCGTGTCCCCTCGCGATCCCATCAATCGACCCCCGTCGACGCATTACATTCCCGGTGGGTCCAACACCGAGACGCCCGAACAAAAGCGGCTCTTGTACGCGAGCCATTGGCGACCGTTTTAAGCGGCCTTGCTGGGGTAAAATATGACCGGGTAGCGCTAAAGCGGCGTTACATGACTGCTTACAAAGCCAAGCTTCCGCCCGATTTTCGCGTGCATAGCGCGATCGTCTTGGCGCGCAGGGACCTTCCGAATTTCATTTAAATTG
This sequence comes from Pseudomonadota bacterium, assembly GCA_039816475.1. Classification (GTDB taxonomy): domain Bacteria; phylum Pseudomonadota; class Alphaproteobacteria; order Rhizobiales; family Hyphomicrobiaceae; genus JBCBWG01. The sequence goes on from JBCBXS010000330.1 coordinate 1,541, forward strand.
AAGGCGTTGACGCCGGCGGCTCATTCAACGAGGCGGGCAAAGCCTTCAGCCGTCACGCCGTCAAGCATGGCGCGGTAGCGGTCGTAGTTGGGCGCACCCTTGGTGATCTGGCCGAAGCTGTCGTCGGCGAAGTGTTCCTGCGCCAGGTAAATGACCGGCGCGCTGACGGGCCGGATCAATGGGCCGTGCCGACTGATCGTCGTGATGATCCCACGCATCTGCCCGAGCTGGTCGAGCTGCGAGACGACGATCATCCGCATCGCGCCCTTCGTCAGCGAGACGAAATGCAGGAACATGGACGACGCCGGGATATGCAGGCGGCCACGGTGCGCGTAGGCGGCATCGGGCCTGTCCTTCTCCTGGAACGTCAGGCTCGGCCAGCTCGGGTCCCAGTCGATATCGGTCCGGTAGGCAACGACCATCTCATCAACGGCAAAGGCGGGCCGGACGGTCAGATACTGGCCGATCATCTGGTCGACGCCGGCGCGTGTGTACGCGCCCATGTATTCAGGCGCGATATCGGTGCCGGGCGCCGGCTGGCCCGGTGCGTCCGTCGGCACATCGTAAAGCGTCGCCGAGCCTGTCCAGTCGGCCTTCAGGTCCTCGAACGGAAGGTCGAGCACCATGCAGACATCGAAAAGCGTCTGGTCGCGGACGCTTCGCGCACCGAGCAGGTTCTGGATCGTCTTCTCGTGACAGTCGGCCGCGTCTGCGAGTTCGGCCTGGGTCATCTTCTTTTCGATGAGCGCGGTCCGGATCCGGCTGATCGCTTCGGCCCGGCCCTTTGGTGTGTGTGGCGCGCTCATGATCTGGTTCGTCCCCCAACAACCGACGAAGAGTGTCAGGCCTGCAGGGTATCTGGACGATCTCATGCCGCGCAACGGGCGGCGTGCATTGCCGTTTCCAAACCGGCGTTACGAGCAGTTGCGCGGGCGGAAAACAAAGCGGCCGGCCCCGTTTTCTAAGGTCCGGCCGCTTGCAAGCGTGGTTTGTGCAGAGCGGAAGTGCTTCGGATCAGCGCCCGAGCACTGTCACCGTGACCGGTGCGATCCCGCGGGCCTGCATGCCGATGACGCCTGCTGCACGCTTGGACAGGTCAATGATGCGGCCCTTGATGTAGGGACCCCGGTCGTTGATGCGTACGGTGACGGTCCGGCCATTGCGGAGGTTTTTGACCCGCACGCGCGTCCCGAATGGCAGCGTCTTGTGCGCGGCCGTCAGGGCGTTCGGGTTGAAGCGACCGCCGGATGCCAGCGGCTGTGGCTGCCAGTAGAAGCTTGCGATACCGCGCAGCACGGTGCCCGGCGCACGGCGGCGGACCTTACCGATGTAGGCTGCGACGCTAACGCGCTGGGTCGAGTAGACGAACCCACCCTCAGGCTTCCGCGTGCGAACCCGGCGTGATGCCGTGCGGCGCGCTTTCCGCGTCGACTTGCGGACGCGGGATGATGCGACGCGCGTCGGCTTTCCCGAAGTGAAGCTTGGGATCTTCCCGGGCTTCCACGGCACGGCACGTTCGATCCGTCAGGCGGGTCCGATGGCTGCGATGCAGCACATGCTGACGGGGCGCATGATCCGCGCTTCTGCCGCGCGCGCTGCCGGCTACATCGACCGCCTTGTCAAT
>JBCBXS010000331.1:0-3137 GCA_039816475.1 Pseudomonadota bacterium
GCCTACGAACGCGTGGTCAGGATCATCCGGGCTGTGCGCGGTGAAGACGACGTCAACCTCGGCATCGTGCTCGATAATCTCGGCAATGTGTTCCAGGAGATGAGCCGGCTTTCGGATGCGGAAAAAGTTCAACGACAGGCCGTCGAGATTTTCGAAGCAAAGCTCGGCGACGCGCATCTGACAACCGCGCTCGGTCGCGCGAACCTCGCCGTCGTATTCGACAAGCAGGCGCGCTACGGCGAAGCAGAGCCGCTCTATCGCAAAGCCTTGGAGGTTTACGAAGCGCGTCTTGCCGAGAGTGATCCGCGCATCGGCGTGCTGCTCGACAATTACGCGGGGCTGAAGCGGCGCACCGGTGACATCAAGGCCGCGCGGGCGCTTTACGATCGATCGCTTGCGAGCCTCACGAAGGCCTACCCGGAAACGCATCCGGAAGTGAGTAAGGTCCTCAACAATCTCGCACTTGCAGAGCAGCGGGTCGGCAACCTGCCGCGTGCCGAAAAGCTGCTTCTCCGTGCGCTGGCCATCACCGAGACGACGTTCGGCGCGAACCACTATCGAACCGGTGTCGTGCTCGGGAACATCGGCGATGTCCGCATCGCCGCGAAGAACTACCGTGGTGCGCGCAAGGCGTTGCTGAAGGCCGTTCGCGTCATCGAACAGACGGTTGGCGATGGCCACGAGCATCTGATCCCGCCGCTGCGATTGCTTGCCGGTATGTCGCTCGGGCTCCGCGAATACGGACGCGCACTCGACTATTCGCGTCGCGCGATGGCGGCGGAGACGACGCGGCTGAAACGTCTTCGGCTCGACCCGGAAGGTCCTGTGCTGACGGGGGGTGGTGATTCCGCGTTCTCGGGCGCGCTTTACGTCTTCAACCGCGTGCGCGAGCAAAGGCCGGACCTTGCGGAAGCGCTTTCGCGCGAAGCCTTCGAGATCGCCCAGCGTGCGTCGGCGAGTGCCGCCGCGCTTTCGGTCGCACAGATCGGCGCCCGGCTTGCGAGCGGCAATGAAGGCCTCTCTGATCTGGTGCGCCGCCGTCAGGATGTCGCCAAGTCGTGGAAAGCGGTCAACGGTCGGCTGATCGCAGCGGTCACCAAGCAGGACGGCGACCGTGATCGGGAGGCGGAAGCCCGGCTACGGTCGCAGCGCGATGCGTTCGTCGCGGATCTGGCGAAGCTCGATGACGACCTCGCAACGCGCTTCCCGGACTTTGCAAACCTCGGCACGCCGAAGCCATTGAATGTCAGAGCTGTGCAAGCCGCGCTCGGCGACGATGCGGCGCTTGTCCAATTCACCCGCCGCGCGAGTGTGCTCTACGCGTTCGTCGTCACTAAGACCGCGTTTGCGTGGCGCGAATTGAAGGGGTCCGCGAAGGACGTCGCCGAGCATGTCGCGGCGCTCCGTTGTGGCCTCGATTCGGCGGAGTGGGTGGGCGACGAGCGGCCGTTGCGTTGCCTTGAACTCGTCGGTGAAACGCCGGAGGGTTCGGGGCTCCTGCCGTTCTCGCGCGATCGCGCGCACCAGCTCTACAACCTACTGATCGCGCCGATCGCTGACGTGGTCGGCAGTCGTCGGTTGGTCGTTGTCCCGGACAACCTGATCGCGAAGCTGCCGCTACAGGTCCTGCTGACCGAACCGCCGAAACCGGGCGCCAGGCTCGGTGAACTTGCGTGGCTCGCACGGAAAACGGCCGTCAGTGTTCTGCCGTCGGTTGCGAGCTTGAAGACGCTCTCAAGCGGGGCGTCGCGCACGGAGACCACAACGGGTCGCCGCGCCTATACAGCCTTCGCAAACCCGCTTCTGACAGGTCCAACGGCCGACGATTTCAGCGCGTTTAAACATAAAGACTGCGGACCGCGGCCGTCGCCAACGGAAGACGTCGCCATCGCAGCGTTGGCCCAGAACGCGTCCGTCAAGAATGCCGAAGGGCTTGTCGTGCGCGGCGGCGCCGTCGATGTCGGCAGCGTCAGGCGACTGACGCCACTCGCCGACACAGCCGTTGAAGTCTGCGACGTCGGCCGCGTGCTCGACGCGCCCGCCGACGATATCGTCCTCGGCGAACGGGCGACGGAGGCCGCAGTCAAAGACCAGAGCGCATCGGGGCGCCTCGGCACCGCGCGGCTCATTCATTTTGCAACCCATGGGCTTGTGACGGGCGAAGTGCGCGGCCTCCGCGAACCAGCGCTTGTCATGACGCCGCCGGCAGCGGCAACGCCGACCGATGATGGCTTGCTCACGGCGTCAGAGGTCGCGCGCCTCAAGTTAAATGCGGAATGGGTCGTGCTTTCTGCGTGTAACACCGCGGCTGGCGACGCGCCGGGTTCGGAAGCACTGTCTGGGCTCGCGCGCGCGTTCATCTATGCCGGTGCGCGTGCGTTGCTCGTCTCACACTGGCCGGTGCAATCGGCGGCAGCCGTCAGTCTCGTCACCGGCACGGTCTCGCGGCTCGCTGAGACCGGGACGCTCAATCGGGCGGAAGCGCTGCGTCAGGCGATGGTCGCGCTCATCGACGACGGCGCGTCGCCGATCAATGCCCATCCACAGATCTGGGCGCCATTCGCGCTTGTCGGTTCCGCCACGCCGCGCGCGCTTGCCTCACTGCGCCCCGCGCAGGCGGTTCGCTCGCGCCCGCGCCGTCGTGTGCGCCGCGCCAACGCATCGCGGACACGAGGTGCCACGCCCCGGCCTGCACAACGTGCGGCAGAACCGAAGGACGACTGGCGCACCCGTGCGTTCAATCCTTGATGATCTTACGTAGCGCCTGTTGCGGAGTAATGGCGCCCGACATCAGGTCGCCCGCGATCTCATCCACGTCGACGCCTGCTGCCGGCGATTTGAGGCTTAACTCCACCAGCCGTTTGCATTCGGTCGCGAGCAGATAGCGCGTGCGACGTTTGCGACGGGCATGCATCGCATGCACCGATCGGTCGTCCGGCAAGGCCTCCGCGATCGCGTCTGACAGCGCGCCGATGCCCTCGCGTGTGACAGACGACACCATGAGGACGGGCACGCCTTGCGCATCGCCGTCCCGGCCCGTGCGTAGCGATTGTGCGCCCATCAGTTGCTGACGCGTTTCCGCCGCCCCTGGCCGATCGGCTTTGGTGACCACCATCAGATCGGCGATTTCGAGGAGG
>JBCBXS010000332.1:0-3135 GCA_039816475.1 Pseudomonadota bacterium
GTTCGTAATCCGCATGTACTTGTAGATCCGGTCCGGCCAGCGCTGTTCCCAGCCCCGCATCGCCTTGAGCACTTCGTTCCGGGTCATCGTGTTGCGGTCGTAGTAGCGCAGCACGCGGCGGGCATAGAGCGCGATCTTCTGGTCGGCCGAAAGCGCGAACGCGCGGTCCTTCAGGAACGCTTCTATTTTGTCGAGATCGCAGGCCGCGTTCGCCGTCGTCGCAGCCGTTAACATCAGAGCAATGCCCGCAACGGCAGTCGCCCAAGTTCGCCTCACCGCCCTCACAACCCGCCTCCTCGAATGTGCCCGGTCCCTCGAATGGAGCATATCGTTGGGCGCGACTGAAGCGTGATGCGGCGACGACGCCCGGTTCGCGCTACCGAATCGCGACGGTGGCGACTGGCAGGGCCCGATCGAAACACTCCTATCTCGACCCAACGTCGTGACCTCAAATTCCACCGTCTCTGTTGTTCTCAATCGGAGGGCTGATGAGCGGCCATCGACACGGGTCCACACGCTCAGACCAAACGGTTGACCTGTCGATCCGCAGACACCTGTCGTCGCCGGATTATCCGCGTCAACTCGGAAGCGATCAGTCCTGTGTATGAACCGTAAACGCGGAACACCTGGATTATTCGTCCAGAAAAAGTCCTGCTGCCGAATAGTGATAATATATCGGTACGGAATTATTTCTTCCTTATCGGCTCAAGCAAAACGATCGAGTTCTGAACTGAATTTCGCTCTGTAAACATGCATGTGTGGTTTTCGCTACGCATTAAGGGCGCCAGAATAAATCTAGATAAATGACCATTTCGCCCTTTTGTGAAACAGCCGCATCAGGCCTCCCACGTCTCGGACAACGCTGTGAGGCCAGCCATGAAAAAACTAACAACTGCTTTTGCATTCTCGCTGCTGGCGGCTCCCGCCCTCGCAGCAGATTTGGGCGACGATCGCTATGGTTCGCTGAAGGACGACCCGCCGCCGCTCGGCCTGATCTATCAGGGCACCGTCGGCGTCGCGGGCCTTTGGACCTTTGCCGACGGCTCTGATGATGGTGTCATCGACGACGAGGATCACGCGGGCATCACCGGCTTCGGTCGCGTGAACGTCCCGATCGCGGCGCTGACATCGCTTCAGTTCGATGTCGATGGGACGGCGAACTTTCTCGGCGGCGACCAGATCGACGATAACTTTGGTCATGCGTTCTCGACGGCGCTGCACCTCAGCTATCGCCAGCATCAGCGCTACCTTGTTGGTCTGTTCGGATTTCTCGGCACCACGTCAGCCGGTGAGGACGAGCAGAACTCGTTCTTCGGAGGTGGCCTCGAAGGCCAGCTCTATCTGGGTGATCTGACGCTTTACGGCCAGGCCGCCTACTTTGGTGGCGAAACCGAAGACGATCTCAATGACGGGATCGACGAGGGCTGGTTTGTCCGCGCCGTGGGGCGTTACTTCTTTACACCGAACAGTAAGCTACAGGCCGAGATTTCCTATTCGGAGGCGGAAGTTTCGAATAACGACGAGGACTACTCCTTCATTGGGTGGGGTGTAGAGTACGAACGCCGAATTTCCGTGCACCCGATTTCGTTTTTCGTCGCTTATGAGGGGACGTATGGCGAAAATGAGCTCGAGAATAGGGATTACACCGATCACACCGCAAAGCTCGGTCTGAAGTTCCACTTTGGTGGCGCATCGCTCAAAGACATCGACCGGCGCGGCGCGACGCTCGACACGCCAAGCGCGTTGCCCCGCTGGCTCGGCTACGAATTGGAATCGATCGACTAGGCGGTCCATCGGTTCCCATCCGGTTAGACCGTCAAACAACCCCGATCGATGGTCTCTCCCGCGGCGTCGGCCTCTTCTGGCCGGCGCCGTTCGCGTTCTCAGGGCCCGAAAACAGGACGCGAATTGCGGCGTGCGCTGCCATAGTCCGGTCGCGCGAGCGGCCCGAATCGCCTTGCCATTTAGGTCTCGTTAGGCGAATCGAGACCAAGTGGCCCCGTCGACAGCGGCGGGGAGGAGTAATCAGATGTTGATGCGTGTTCGCGAGGCAGAGCCTCGTCCAACCGGCGTTTCCCCCCGTTTTTCGGAACTTCAGGGCAGCAAAGTTGCCGTCCTTGACGTCTCAGCCGACCTCGGCGGCGACGTGGCATTGGCGTTTGCCGACCACGGTGCGCGGCTGCATGTGTCGATCCGCGGATCGGCGCCCGAGACCGACGCTCTTCTCTCGGTTCTGGCGGCGGCCGACGCCGATCTGGCGTCCGTCCAGTTGCAGGACGGCGTCAGGGGCCCGTCGATGGCTGCGACTACGGCCGACGCGGCGAAGGCCGAAGGTCATCTGGATGCTGCGATCCACTGTGTGGCGCTCGATCCTCGGATGTTTGCCGACGTTGGCGACTTCGATGAGCTTGAAGCCGCGCTCGCAGCCTCCCTCGGCGACTCGTTGCGTGCGGCCGAAGTCGCTGTAAACCGCATGGGGCTGGTCTGGGCGCGCGGGGCGATCATCACGCTCGTCCGGATGCCGGTCTTCGACGGGCCTGCGGCGAGTGTTTTTAGCGGCATCACGCGGCACGCGATTTCAGCTGCCACGCGCGATGCGGCGATCCGTGCCGCTGATCTCGGCGTCCGGCTGAACACGATCTTCGTTGCCGGTGACGCGGCGGGTGAGCCGACGGCGCCGTGTGCTCAAACCGCGGCGGACCTTGCGCTTTATCTCGCGAGCACATCAAGCGCGGCGATGAACGGCATGGTGTTCGACGCGAAACGCTAGGTGGCGCGGCGAACGCGTGCTGGCAGCCGTACGGGCGGCCGCCTCATCGACGCGCAAACAGACGCTCGAAATCCTTGAGATCGAGTTCAACATACGTCGGGCGGCCGTGGTTGCACTGGCCGGAGCCCGGCGTCCTCTCCATATCGCGGAGTAGCGCGTTCATCTCTTCCGGCGTCAACCGACGCCCTGCGCGCACGCTTCCGTGGCACGCCATGGTGGCGGCGACCGCTTCCAATCGTGCGGTGAGGAGATCCGCAGTCCCGTTGGCGGCGAGTTCGCCTGCAAGGTCAATGACGAGCCGTGCCGCCGACGCCGGCCCCAGCAAAGCCGGGACTTCACGAACCAGGACCGCGTCCTCGCCGAAC
>JBCBXS010000333.1:0-3135 GCA_039816475.1 Pseudomonadota bacterium
GGACGTACAATGCCAAAAGGCTATGTGATCGCGCGCGCGATGGTGACCGATCCGGAAAAGTGGGCCGAATACGCTGGCGGCGCGAGCGCTGCGATGAAGACGTATGGCGGCACGCCGATCGTGCGCGGCGGTCGCTGTGAAGTCGCGGAGGGCGAAGGCCGCGCCCGCAACGTCGTCATCGAGTTCGAGAGCTTCGAGGCCGCACGGGCGTACGCGCACAGCGAGGAGTATGCCGCGGCGCGCGCCAAGAGGATCGGCGCCGGCGTCATAGATATCGTGGTCGTTGAAGGCGCATGAGCGATAGCGGTCGCGACCGGAATGATGTGACGGCTGAAACCGCCGGGGCATCTGAGGCAACAGCGATCGCACCGTCGAACGCGTGGCGCGCCCACGTCCTGACGCTCTATCCGGAGATGTTTCCCGGGCCGCTGGATGTTTCGGTTATCGGCAACGCGCGCGCTTTGGGGCTTTGGAGCCTCAGCGTCCACGACATCCGGGCACACGGCCTTGGCCGGCATCGCACTGTTGACGACACGCCGGCCGGCGGCGGCCCTGGAATGGTGCTGCGCGCCGACGTGATCGCGGCAGCACTTGATGAGGTGCAGGCCCGCTCCGATGCGGACGGACTTACGCCCCTCCTGATGTCACCGCGCGGACGGCCCTTAACGCAAGCGCGCGCGGCCGAGCTTGCGGCATCCGACGGCGCGATCTTCATTGCCGGGCGTTTTGAAGGCGTCGATCAACGCGTGATCGACCAGCGGCAACTGGAAGAGGTCTCGATCGGCGATTTCGTAATGACCGGTGGCGAGCTCGCCGCGATGGCCATGATCGATGCGTGTGTTCGACTGCTTCCGGGCGTCCTTGGCGATGACCAGTCTTCAGCCGATGAAAGTTTCAGCGACGGGCTGCTCGAATACCCGCAGTACACGCGCCCGCGCACATGGGAGGGCGCCGAGATCCCAAACGTCCTCTTGAGCGGCAACCATGCCGAGATCGAACGGTGGCGCCGCGCCGAGGCGCAAGCCCTGACCGCCGAGCGGAGGCCTGATCTTCTGCAGACCTTCTCGTCATCGCCGCGGGCGCGGTCTAAACTGGATTGATTAATTCCACTTACGCCGCCGAACACCGCGCGGCGAACGGAAAGCGAGGCCGGTCATGACTGAGCAAGCCGCAGGGGTCTGCCCCGTCGCGCACACGTCGTCCGATAGCCCGAAGCCTGTCGTGGCCGTGACCGGCGCGAGCCGTGGGATCGGTCATGCGATCGTCCGCAAGTTTCACAACGCCGGTTGGGAGGTCTACACGCTCGCGCGCACGCCGTTCTCGAATGCGTGCCCGTGGGCTGAAGGCATAATTCAGCACATCGAAGTCGACCTCGGCAGCGCGGAAGCAATCGCCACAAGCGCGCAGCGGCTTCACGAGCAACTCGGCCCCCGTGGTCTCGACGCGCTGGTCAATAACGCCGGCATCTCACCTAAGGGGGACGATGGGGCCCGGCTCGGCGCAACGCTCACAACGCCGGACATCCTTAATCACGTCCTCGCCGTAAACCTCGTTGCGCCGTTGACGCTGACGCGTGCGCTGCTCCCGCAGCTGAAAGCGACGAAGGGCTCAGTCGTCAACGTCACGTCGATCGCAGGTTCGCGCATTCACCCGTTTGCGGGCGCAGCCTATGCGGCCTCGAAGTCAGCGCTCTCGACGCTGACGCGCGAACTTGCCTACGACCTCGGCGAAACGGGTGTCCGTGTGAATGCCGTGGCACCGGGCGAGATCGACACGTCGATCCTGTCGCCGGGAACGGAAAACGTTGTGCAGGAGCAGGTGCCGCTCAAGCGTCTCGGAAGCCCGGAGGAAGTCGCAGAGGTCGTGCTGTTCCTCTGCTCGCGCGCATCCTCTTACGTCAACGGGACCGAGATCCCGATCAACGGCGGGCAGCACATCTAAGGTGATCGCAGCGCGACGTTCGAACCTTACGGTTCGAGTTCGCTGTCCCAATAGAGGTAATCGAGCCAGCTTTCGTGCAGGTAGTTCGGCGGGAACGCGCGTCCGTTGCGATGAAGTTCGAACACCGTCGGCCGATAGGGCGACTGAGACGGATGCATGCCGACCTTTGCCGGCAAGTGGTTCGCCTTCTTCAGATTACACGACGAGCAAGCTGTGACGACGTTGTCCCACGTCGTCTGCCCGCCCTTTGACCGCGGGATCAGGTGATCGAACGTCAGATCCGTCGTGACACCGCAGTACTGGCAAGAGAACCTGTCGCGCAAAAACACATTGAAGCGCGTGAACGCCGGGTACAGCGCGGGCTTCACGTAGGTCTTCAGCGAGACAACCGACGGAAGCTGCATCTCGAAGGACGGGCTCGAGACCGCGAACTCGTACTCCGAGACGATGTTCACACGATCGAGGAACACAGCCTTCACGGTGTCCTGCCAGCTCCACAGCGACAGCGGGTAGTAGCTGAGGGGTCTGAAATCCGCGTTGAGAACGAGGGCCGGTGCGTGGTCCGGCATGGCATTGTGTGTCGTCACGTCTGTGCTTCCTGAACCTCGGGTGTTGCACTAAACGCCCGAACCGGTGGGCGATCCGGAAAGCTCAACATGGGTTCGAAACTACGCACGTCGCAGTCACTCCGCGGATAATAGACTTGCATGTCAGATCTGTGAAGCGAGCCGGCATTCAATGATCCACGGCGCTTAGGTCGCATATGCATGCACGGAGCATTAGAAGTCGGGGATCCCTTCGCGCGCCGGGATCGGCTTAGACCGGGACCGCGTTCGCGCCCTGGCTTTTGACAGCGGCGTAGTAGTGCCACAGCAGCCGTGCACCGACGCCACGCCATGGCCGCCAGCTCTCAACGAGCTCGATGAGCTCATCTGGCGTCGGTCGGTCTTCAAGGCCAAACCCCATCTGTGCTGCGATCTGTAATGCAAGGTCGCCCGGCGCAAACGCGTCCGGCCGGCCAAGCGCGAACATGAGATAGATGTCCGCTGTCCAAGGCCCAATGCCGGTCACCGCGACGAGGCGTTCGACGACCTCTTCATCGGTCGTTTCCGGCTCGGGGACGAGCATCAAATCACCGGACATCGCCGCACGCGCCGCGGCCTTAAGCGTACGCACCTTGCCGGCTGAAAGGCC
>JBCBXS010000334.1:0-3119 GCA_039816475.1 Pseudomonadota bacterium
TCTGACGTCTGCAGAGTTCGCACAAGCGCCCGGCCTGCAACTTTGGCCCAATGCTTGGGCGCTAATCGACGTCAGAGAGCTTGTGGGGGTTGTGCGCTCGGCGCGCACCGACACCAGCTTGTAGCAGACGGCGAACGGACCCATGCGATCGCTCGCACACACGCTTGGCTTCGCGCACGTCATCGCTTTTGCGGCGTTGATCCTCGCGAGTTCATCGGCCCTCGCCCAGACGATCGGGGTGGCGCCCGCGGCGAAGTCCGAGGCACAGATCACGAAGCCGCAGACGGAAGCGGCGGTTCGCGATCTCCTCTCGAAGCTCGATGACGCGAAGGTCCGCGAACTCCTTGTCGACGAGTGGTCGAAGCAGGCCCGCGAGCGGGCTCAGGCACTTGCTGCGAAGGAACAACGCTCGCTTCCGGACTTGCTCGCAAGCTACGGGAGCGCGCTCAGTCGGTCACTGACGGCTCATTTGGAAGGTGCCTCGATAGTTCCCGGCGTGATCGGCAGTTCGCTTTCGAGGTTCTCGGTCGAGCGCGGGTCCGCACCGCTCACGTCGTTATTCGGTCGCCTGCTGCTTGCCCTCGGCCTCGGCTCGTGCGCCGCCGTCGTCTTTCGGCTCGCAACGCGCGCTCTTGAAAGTCAGATTCTTTCCGCCCGACCGGAGACACTCTGGCGAAAGGTTGGGCTGGTTGTCGGCCGGCTGGCTCTTCACCTTGGGCAGATATCGCTGTTCTTTGTCACTGGCTTTATCGTGGCCCGCGCCGGCGGTCTCGGCCCGGACTTCAGCACGATTGTCGCAATCCTCACGGCCGCCGCCTGGGTCTGGGTCGCTATAGCCCTCTCGCGCTTCGTTATGGCGCCGGAACGCCCTGAGCTTCGGCTCTGCCCCTTCGACGACAAGACTGCGAAGTTTCTGACCTTTCGAACGGCTTTGATCGCCGCACTGGCCGGCGGCGGCTTCGGCTTTGTGAGTTGGCTTGCGCCCTATCGAACCGAGTCCATCGATACCGGGTCCGGCTTCTGGATCAGTCTCGCTCTGCATCTGTTGGTGATCGCCACGCTCTATCAGGCGCGTCACGGAATTGCAGACATGATCCGGGATGGTGAGGAGGACAACGGCGGGACGCTCCATCGCCGTTGGTTTCCAAGAATTGCCGACGCGTGGCCGTGGATATCGATGGCGTTGGTCGCCATACAGTGGCTCGCCCTTGAGATGGTCATCGCGCTCGGCGAACTGCCACTCAACGTGCTCGCGCCGGCGCTGATTACGATGGGCCTGCTTATCAGCGTTCCGATCCTCGACCACGGCATGCGAACCATTCTGACGTCCTTCGCGCCAATGCCGGAGACGACGAGCGCCAGGACGTTAGCTGCGCATTACGAGACACGGCGCGGCCTTGTCCGCTGCAGCCGCGTCATTCTCGGAATTCTTCTGATCGTCGGTCTTTTGCGGCTGTGGGGCATTGAGGTGTCCACGCTCGCGCAGCAGGGAGTCGGCGCGCGGTTCGCGCAGGCGCTGATTGAGATCGCGTTGGTTCTCCTGGTCGCCTACGCGCTTTGGGAGTTGGTCACGATCGTCGTGGGGCGTCAGATCGCCATCGAGCGTGCAGAGCTTGCGACCGGTGACGGCGACGCCCATGCGGACGGTGAAGGCGGTAAGGGTGAGACGCGACTGGCGACAGTATTGCCGCTTTTTCGACTGACCGCCCACATCGCGATCGCCATCCTTGCAACGCTGGTCATCGTCAGTGAACTCGGCGTCAACATCACGCCATTGCTTGCCGGTGCCGGGATCGTCGGCCTCGCGATCGGCTTCGGGGCGCAAACGCTCGTGAAGGACATCATTTCCGGACTGTTCTTTCTTATCGACGATGCGTTCCGCAAAGGCGAGTACATCGACATCGGAACGGCGAAGGGGACCGTTGAGAAAATTTCCGTCCGGTCGATGCAGCTTCGCCATCACAAGGGGCCGCTGAACACCGTGCCGTTCGGTGCCATTGAGGCGGTGACGAACTTCTCGCGCGACTGGGTCGTCATGAAGTTTCAGCTAAGGCTGACCTATGACACCAACGCGGAGAAAGTCCGCAAGATGATCAAGAAGCTCGGCGAAGAATTGCTTGAGGATCCCGAATTGGGGCCGCAGTTTCTGCAGCCGCTCAAGTCGCAGGGTGTCGTACAGATGGAGGACTCTGCGATGATCATGCAGGTCAAGTTCATGACGCGGCCCGGCGATCAGTGGATGATCCGCCGAATCGTGCTGGGGCGAATCCGGGACCTGTTCGAAGCCAATGGCGTCAAGTTCGCGAGCCGCGAAGTGACAGTCCGCCTCGCTGACAGCACGGATCCGAAGGACCTTACGGACGCCGAACGAAAGGCCGTGTCGGCGGCGGCACGCTCGATTATCGACGCTGAATCTGCCGAAACGGCCGGTGCAAAGGGCTGATTGGCACGGTTTGCTCCGGCGGATCGGCGTTGCTAAAGACGGGCCTTGGATTCACCGACATTTCGAAAGAACCGCGCCATGGCTGATGGCACACCCGCGGGCGATGACGCGGCCCGCGATTGGAGCAAGACGTTGCTCCTTCCGAAGACAGAATTCCCCATGCGCGCGGGGCTGCCCAAACAGGAGCCGAAGTGGCTTCAGATGTGGTGGGACAGCGACCTTTACGGTTCGCTGCGCAAAGCCTCCGCTGACCGTGCGAAGTTCATCCTCCACGACGGACCGCCTTACGCCAACGGCAACATCCATGTCGGCACGGCGCTCAACAAGGTCCTGAAGGACATCGTTGTCCGGTCGCAGCAGATGCTCGGGTTCGATGCGAACTACGTGCCCGGCTGGGACTGCCATGGCCTGCCGATCGAGTGGAAGGTCGAGGAGAAGTACCGCGCCAGAGGCAAGGCGAAGGATGACGTCCCGCCGGTCGAATTCCGCCGCGAGTGCCGCGAGTTCGCCGACCACTGGCTCGATGTGCAGCGGGAGGAGTTCAAGCGGCTCGGCGTGATCGGGGACTGGGACAACCCCTATACGACGATGTCGTACCCGGCTGAGGCGACGATCGCGAACGAGTGCATGAAGTTCGCGATGAACGGGCTTTTGTATCGCGGGTCGAAACCGGTGA
>JBCBXS010000335.1:0-3108 GCA_039816475.1 Pseudomonadota bacterium
CGCCCTACGACGACGGCCCGCGGCTGCACTACGTCTCGAACATCGATGGCGCGCATCTGACGGATGTCACCGCACGGTGCGATCCGGCGCGCACGCTTGTGATCGTCGCATCCAAGTCGTTCACGACGCTTGAGACGATGCGCAATGCGCAGACAGCGCGGCAGTGGATCGTTGATGCTGCGGGCGAAGAGGCCGTCGCGAACCACTTCGCCGCCGTCTCAACGAACCTCGAAGCCGTTGCCGCCTTCGGGATCGCACCCGAAAACGTGTTCGGCTTCTGGGACTGGGTTGGCGGGCGGTATTCGCTCTGGTCTTCGATCGGTCTGCCGGTCGCGATTGCGATTGGGGCCGCAAACTTCCGCGAGATGCTTGCGGGCGCTCATGACATGGACGCGCATTTTCGCTCGGCACCGCTGGCTGAAAACCTGCCAACGCTGATGGCGCTCATCGGTGTCTGGAACCGGAACCTCGAGGGCTACAGCGCCCTCGCGTTGATCCCGTACGACCAGCGATTGGCGCGGTTGCCCGCCTATGTTCAGCAGCTCGACATGGAGAGCAACGGCAAGTCGCGAACGATCGACGGCGATGCGGTTGGGACGAAAACAGCGCCGGTGATCTGGGGCGAACCGGGGACGAACTCACAGCACGCGTTCTTCCAGATGCTGCATCAGGGCACCGACGCCGTGCCGATTGATTTCCTCCTCGCCGCGAAGGGCCACGAAGACGGCGCAGCGTTCGAAGACCATCATAAGGGCCTGATCGCAAACTGCCTGGCGCAAGCGGAAGCCTTCATGGCCGGCCGCACGGAACAGGACGCGCGCGACGAACTGATTGCCGGTGGCGCCGATCCGCAGACCGCCGCAACGCTCGCGCCGCAAAAGATTTTTCCGGGCAACCGCCCGTCGACGATGCTGCTCTATTCGAAGCTGACACCACGCATCTTTGGGCGGCTAATCGCGCTCTACGAACACAAGGTGTTCGTGCAGGGCGTGATCTGGAACATCAACTCGTTCGACCAGTGGGGTGTCGAGTTGGGGAAGGTCCTCGCCAAAGAGATCACGGAGATCCTGTCAGGCGATGGGGATGCGTCCGGCCGCGATGCTTCGACGGCTGGTTTATTGAAAGCCGTGCAAGCGATCCGCGATTGAAGCTGAAAAGGCTGCAACGGCCTCAGAGTATTGAACGCCGTCGCCGTTGCAGCCCTTTGAAGCCAGGCGCCGTTAGCTCGACGGCAGCATGACCTTGTCGATGACGTGAATGACGCCGTTGTCAGCTGCGATGTCCGCATTGACGACGTTGGCGCCATCGACGGTGACACCGCCGCGCGACTTGGTCACGGCGAGCAGACGGTCACCGCCAGCCTTGATCGTTTTCACGTGAATGCGCTTGTGCGGCAGCATGTTCGACGTCAGCCGGCGCGGAAGCACGTGGTACTTCAGGATCGCGGCGAGCTTGTCTTTGTTCTCAGGCTTCAGCAGCGATTCGACCGTGCCGGCCGGCAGCTTCTCAAATGCTTCGTCGGTCGGCGCGAAGACGGTGAGCGGTCCGCCTGACGACAGCGCGCCAGCAAGACCGGCAGCCTTCGCAGCAGCGATCAACGTGTTGAAGACGCCTGCGCCCTCAGCCGTCTCGACGATGTTCGCCGACTGGGCCGACGTTGAAACGGTCATCATCAGACCGGCTGCAAGCGCGAGGATTGATTTGCGCATGAAGTGTTCCCTTCCTGTTGTGTTGAGGACGGGAACTCTTACGGTTCAGGCCGCATCAAGATCGCGCGATCGGAGGAAATCGGCGTCACAAATTGTTTTGTGATCCGTTGTCTGAGCGGGCGCGAATAAAACGCTCTAGATCAGTGATTTCTGCGACAGAGCGCTACGCGTGAGCATAGATCCGATTGGGCGGGATGTGCAGACGGCATCGCTCGCCCTGTGTGATCTCACCGGTCTTCTCAACCCAGGCCGTGACGCCGCGCCGGCCCTTCGCGACACGCGGAAACGCTGAGCCCTTGCCCGGAAACTTCGTGTCGATGACTTCGCCCGGAAACCGGCAGGGGGCGTTTTCCATATCGACGACGAGGCTGACGCCGTTCTCGAACATCAATCTCGATGACGGTGGCACGAACGACAGATCGGGAATGCCGGATAGCATCAGATTTGCGCCGACCCATTGCGGCGCAAGATGTTCGATGTCGAGCGCTTCTCTGATGTCCTCGAGCTGCTCGTCGGAAAGCACGCTGATCTGGCGCGTGTTCCGGATCTCCGTCCCACGCTTCGGGTACTGCTTCAGGACGCGCGAACACGATGGACGCGTCAGCCCGCCGTGCGCTTCGCCGTCGAAACCCTCGTAGGTGACGCGGACGCGATCGCGTGGCTCTGATGTCAGGTCGACTTCGCGCGTGTCATTCACGAGCAACGCTGTGACGACGCCGTAGATCTCAGTCGGTGTCAGGATGGCCATCGTGCTTCCCTCAGCCCTTCGCGTGGATCGCGCGCCACACTTTTTCCGGCGTCAGCGGCATGTCGATATGGCGGACACCGTGCGGCGCAAGCGCGTTCAGGACGGCGTTGACGATCGCAGGCGGTGCGCCGCAGCACCCTGCTTCTCCCGCGCCTTTGACGCCCAGCGGGTTATGCTCGGTCGGCGCGTCTTCATAGTAGAAGACGTTCAGTGCCGGCAGATCATCGGCGCGGGGCAGGCAGTAGTCCATGAACGATCCGGTCAGCAGTTGGCCTGAGTCCGGATCGTAGACAATCTCCTCGAACAACGCCTGGCCGAGACCCTGCGCGATCCCGCCCATCACCTGGCCGTCTGCGAGAAGCGGATTGAGAATTCGGCCGAAGTCGTCGACGGCCCAAAAGCCGACGACACGCACTTCGCCGGTGTCGGGATCGACTTCGACTTCGGCTGCGTGCACGCCGTTCGGCACAGTGATCTTCCCACGCTCGAACACCTCGGTGACATCGAGAGGGGGTTCGTCGCTGCCCGGTGGCCGACGATCCAGATCGGCACCCGCCTTCAGCACATCGGCGATCGAGAGGCTTTGGCCGGTTGCGCGGTCGCGCGCGACGCCCGCGTCGAGTTCGATATCGGCGGGTGTTGAGTTCAGAG
>JBCBXS010000336.1:0-3094 GCA_039816475.1 Pseudomonadota bacterium
CGGCTGCGATCGCCGCTGGCGAAATCGCGAGATACAGCAGGCCGAGACCGAGCGCGGTACAGATCGCGCCGAAAACAACGACGCGGCCAGACCCGTACTTATCGGCAACCGCCCCGGTAAAGGGCGCGGCGATCCCCCAGGTGATGTTCGAGATGCCGACGGCCAACGAGAACACCTCGCGCCCGAGGCCGAGGTCGCTCGAGACCGGCGTCATGAACAGCCCGATGGACTGGCGAAGCCCCATCGCGAGGCCGACGATCACGGCGCACGAGAGCAGGATCGCCCATAGCGGCAGCCGATCTATCGGTCCGGGGCGGTCAACTGACGACGTCTGAGCCCTGACCTACGGTCCTCCAGCGCTGCAGCATACCCTGCGCTGCGGAGGCCGGGGATATCATTTTTGCTCATGCCGGCTTTAGGTTTCCGAGGGCTAGGCGGAGACGGTGCCGAGCGGTGGCTAGTTGGTGGACCGGCAGTGGCTGAGCGGAGGCCCGGCGGCTTGCCGCCTGTTCAGTCCGCGACAACGGCCTCGATCACCGTGCCCTTCTGCTTGGTGCTGTCGGCGCGGTCCGGCGTCAGCGGATAGCTTGCAAGCTCAACAACGTCGCCGCCGGCCGCCCGCAACCCATAGCGTTTGACGTGGAGTTTGAAACGGCTTGCTGCGTGAACTCCGACGGACGCGATTTCATAGACCTGGTAGGCGGCAAGGTCCTCGTGCCCGAATGCGCTCGAGACGGTCGCGCTCGAAAGCCCAACGAGCGGGAACTGACCGTCGGGGCCATCGAGCCAGCGTTCGATATGCACGTGGTTGTGGCCAAAGATCACGAGCTCGGCACCGTGCTTCTCCAGCACGTTGCGGAACGCGTCGGTGTCGCGCAGACCCCGGCCCATGGTGGCCTGATCGGACAGCGGCGGATGATGGAGCATGACGAGCCGGAAGCGGCCGGCCGCACGGCTCTCCTTCAGCGCTGTCGCAAAGCCCTCCATCTGCTCGGGCCCGATGAACCCGCTCGCGTCCCCCGGACGTGTTGGCACCGCTGAGTTGAGCGAGATCAGATCGACCGGGCCAATGCGCCTGACGTGCGGGAAGATCCGGTCTGCGAAATCGCGGTTCTCCAGTCCGAGTTCGAGCGACCGGCGCTCCGGCAGATCGTGATCCGGGCCTGCGAGGTAATCCGTCCAGCGCGCAATACCGGTGCGGGCGGGGACGGGCGTGTAGATATCGTGATTGCCGGGAATGATGGAGACGCTCTCCGGCGTGCCGAGGTCTGCGAGCCAGTCTGCGGCGCGTTTGTACTCCTGCGGCAAGCCAATATTGATGAGGTCGCCGCTCACCAGCACGTGCGTCGGTGCCTCCAACTTCAGATGCGCGACGAGCTTGTCGACCGTCTCGCGCTTGTGCACGAAGCGCCGCCGCCGCTGCCAGTTCAACCAGCCGAGCACGCGTTTGACGTTCCAGTGCTGCGGCCAGAACGCCGGCAGATTTGGCAGGTGGACATCGGTCAGGTGGGCAAGCCGCACCGGGGTCGCTTCGTTGGTGTCGCGCATCAGATGTCTGGACCTCCGGAGTTGGGCCGCTTAGGCAACGCGGGCGCAGCCGTTTGGGCCGCACGCAGATCGTATCCTACGCCCGTCGCCGCTCAGAGCCCGCCCCTTCGATGATGCAAAAGCTGGTTTCAAAGTCGCTGCAACGATACTGGCGGCTGACGCGCGGCCTGACGATGGGCGCGCAGGGTATGATCTTCGATAACGACGGAAAGGTGCTTTTGATCCGTCATACCTATCGTCCGGGGTGGCATTTTCCCGGCGGCGGGGTCGAAAAGAACGAAACGGCGGAGACGACAGTGCGTCGCGAACTGGAAGAAGAGGCAGGGATCATCTGCAAGTCGCAGCCGGCGTTGTTCGGGCTCTATGCCAACTTCCGCTCGTTCCCGTCAGATCATATCGCGCTTTACACCTGCAGCGTCTGGGAGCAGCCGCGCGTGCCGGAGCCGAACCGCGAAATCGCCGAGCAAGGCTTCTTCCCGCGCGATGCGCTGCCGGACAACACGATCGCCGCCGTCCGCCTTCGGCTCGAAGAGCATGCCGGTGAACGATCCCCGAGCACCGACTGGTCATGACATCCGACATCGCGACCCGGGTCATGACGGAGGACGACGCTGCTGCCGTGGCGGCGCTCTATGCCCGCGTCTTTGGTCCGGGGCAGTTCGCGCGGACGGCGTTCCGAGTGCGCGAGGCCAGTGCGCCGAAGCTCGCGCTGTCGGCGGTCGCCTTCGCCAAGGCCGCGCCGGCTGATCTGGTTGGCGCCGTCCTGATGACGCCCATCGCGATCGGCGACGACCGGTGTCTGTTGCTGGGCCCGATCGCGGTTGCGGATCGTCTTCAGCGGAACGGTGTCGGCGCGAAGCTGATGCGGGCCGTGCTGGATGCGGTCAGTGCCGAGGCTGACGCTCGCGAAAATGGCGACGGCGATGGCGAGCCTGCGATCCTGCTGGTTGGAGATCCGCCGTTCTACGAGGCGTTCGGGTTTGAGCAGGTCCAACCCGGCCGGATCTCGATGCCGGGACCGGTCGATCCGGGGCGCCTGATGGTGCGGACAGCTCCCGGGGGCGAGCTCCCGAACGGGACGGTCAGGGCGCCAGACTGATCCCCGGCGTCCGCTCCCTTGCGCCCGCGACCGCGATCAATCCTGGAACGGATCGCGCATGAGGATCGTGTCGTCCCGCTCAGGGCTCGTCGACAGCAGCGCGACGGGGCATTCGATCAGCTCTTCGATATGACGGACGTACTTCACGGCCTGCGCCGGCAACTCCGCCCACGACCGCGCACCCTTGGTTGACTGCGCCCAGCCATCAAGCGTCTCGTAGATCGGCTTGATCCGCGCTTGCGCGTTCTGGCCGGCGGGCAGGCGGTCGATCCGCTCGCCGTCAAGTTCGTAGCCGATGCAGACACGCAGTTCCTCGAAGCCGTCGAGCACGTCGAGTTTGGTGAGTGCGATCCCGTTAATGCCGCAAACCTTGATGACCTGGCGGACCAGCACGGCATCGAACCAGCCGCAACGTCTTGCGCGCCCCGTCACCGTCCCGAACTCATG
>JBCBXS010000337.1:0-3072 GCA_039816475.1 Pseudomonadota bacterium
CTGCTGGCTATGTCGTCAACTGCGCCGACTGACAAATCGAGATCGGACGTGGCAGCTCATGCCGGCGGCAAGCGCGACCGCGATCGGCCTTGGATTTTCCGGACGTACGCTGGCCACTCAACCGCGAAGACATCGAACGCGCTGTATCGCGCAAACCTTGCGAAGGGCCAGACTGGGCTCTCGATCGCTTTCGATCTTCCAACGCAGACCGGATATGACGCCGACCACCCGCTGAGCCGTGGTGAAGTTGGCAAGGTCGGCGTCCCGATTAGCCATCTGGGCGACATGCGGACGCTGCTCGACGACATCCCGCTTGACGCCATGAATACGTCGATGACGATCAACGCATCGGCGGCCTGGCTGTTCGCGCTCTATGTGGCGCTCGCCGACGAACGCGGTGTCTCGCGCGACAAGCTGACCGGCACGATCCAGAACGACATCATCAAAGAGTATCTGTCGCGCGGCACGTACGTGTTCCCGCCCGAACCGTCACTACGGCTGATCCGAGACACAATCCTGTTTTCCTACCGCGATGTGCCGAAGTGGAATCCGACCAACGTCTGCTCGTACCATCTGCAGGAAGCCGGCGCGACGCCGGTCCAGGAGCTCGCTTACGCGCTGGCGACGGCCACCGCCGTGCTCGACACCGTCAAAGCGTCCGGCGCGATCTCGGATGAGGACTTCCCGACCGTTGTCGGCCGTGTCTCTTTCTTCGTGAACGCTGGGCTGAGGTTCGTCACCGAAATCTGCAAGATGCGGGCGTTCGTCGAACTCTGGGACGAGATCACGCGCGAACGTTACGGCGTCGAGGAAGCGAAGCTCCGCCGCTTCCGCTACGGCGTGCAAGTCAACTCACTGGGCCTCACCGAACAGCAGCCCGAAAATAACGTCTACCGCATCCTGCTCGAGATGCTGGCGGTCACGCTCTCGAAACGCGCGCGCGCACGTGCCGTCCAGTTGCCCGCCTGGAACGAAGCGCTTGGCCTGCCTCGGCCGTGGGACCAACAGTGGTCGCTTCGCATGCAGCAGGTGCTCGCCTTCGAGACGGACCTGCTTGAGTACGGCGACATCTTCGATGGCTCGAAGGAGATCGATGCCAAGGTTGCAGCGCTGAAAGAAGAAGCGCGCGAAGAACTGGCTGCGATCGACCGGATGGGCGGGGCCGTCGCCGCGATCGATTACATGAAGACCGAGCTGGTGCTCTCCAACAGCGAACGGTTGTCCGGCATCGAGTCCGGTGCGCAGACCGTGGTCGGCGTCAACGCCTACACCGAAAGTGAGCCGTCACCTTTGTCGGCCGGCGAAGACGCGATCCAGACGGTGGATGCGACCGTCGAAGAAGAGCAGATCGCAAACCTTGAGCAATGGCGCCGTGACCGCGACGGCGATGCCGTCAGCCAAGCCCTCGCAGCGCTCGAAGAGGCAGCCCGCGGCGACGACAATCTCATGCCGGCCTCCATCGCGTGTGCGAAAGCAGGCGTGACGACCGGCGAATGGGGCGGCGTCCTTCGAAGTGTGTTCGGTGAATACCGCGCGCCGACCGGCGTCGGCCGGGCGACATCGGCCGATGCGGACGGATTGGAGACATTGCGCGCGCGCGTCAGCGATCATGCGAGCCGCACCGGCCGCCGGATCAAGTTTCTGGTCGGCAAGCCCGGTCTCGACGGGCACTCGAACGGTGCTGAACAGATTGCCGTCCGCGCCCGCGATTGCGGTATGGATGTTCTCTACGAAGGCATCCGGCTGACGCCGAACCAGATCGTCCGCTCCGCCGTCGACGAAAGCGTCGACATTATCGGGCTATCGATCCTGTCGGGATCTCATATGGCGCTCGTCGAAGACGTCATGGCGGGACTTGGCAAGGCCGGTGCCAATGACATCCCAGTGGTCGTCGGCGGCATTATCCCGCCCGATGATGCCGAGCGCCTTGAAGGCATGGGCGTCGCCGCCGTCTACACCCCCAAAGACTTCAAGCTGAACGACATCATGTCCGACATCGTCCGCCTCGCCGACCACTGACGGCGTCGGGTGACTGGTGAAAGAACTTAAATAGCGCAAGCCGCTAATAAGACTTAGCGCTCAAATTTAAATAGCGCTCTGTCTCGGGATGCGGCTGGGCCGCGGCAGGTGAGGGTTTCTGCTTACAGTGCCGACCTTTCGATCCTTGGCGAGGGGCTCAAGGGGCTGGCTGATTGACCCGCTCTGGCGATCGCCCCTACAAGACCGCCTGCGCTGAGCCCCAGTGGCGGAATCGGTAGACGCGACGGATTCAAAATCCGTTTCCTTCACGGGAGTGCCCGTTCGAGTCGGGCCTGGGGCACCAACGTCCATAGCGCCGCTGCACCGCGAGGGAGGGGCTCCTGGTGGTTCGTTTGTTTCGACGTCTCCTGACTGGTGTCTGTGTCGTGATGCTGGCCTGCGTCTCGCCGCGCGCTGCGACTGCCGGACCGACGCTATTGATCGACGATGCGAGCGGGCGCGTGCTCTACGCGGAGGACGCCGATCAGCTCTGGTATCCGGCATCGCTCACCAAGATCATGACGGCCTATCTCGCGTTCCGCGCGGTGCGCGAAGGCCGGCTTGCGATGGACAAGAAAATCCCCGTCAGCGAACGCGCCAACAAGATGCCTGCGAGCAAAATCGGCCTGCCTGTGGGCGCCGAGATGGGTTTGGAACTCGCGATCCGGACGGTCATCATCAAGTCGGCGAACGACGTGTCGGTGATGCTGGCCGAGGCGATCGACGGCAGCGTCGAAGGGTTTGTCGCCAACATGAACCGGACCGCGCGTCGGCTCGGCATGACAAGCACGACGTTCGAGAACCCGAACGGTCTACCTGCTGCTGGTCAGATGACGACGGCCCGCGATCTCGCGCTGCTCACCCGCGCCGTCGTCCGCGAGTTTCCCGAGCATTTGCACTACTGGGCGACACCGACGGTGAAGGTTGGCCGTGCGCGGCTTCGCTCGCAAAACGCGCTGCTTCGCTCCTATGAGGGGGCAACCGGGTTCAAGACCGGTTTCATTTGCGATTCCGGTTTCAACATCGTGGCGACGGCGGAGCGGGACGGTCGGC
>JBCBXS010000338.1:0-3057 GCA_039816475.1 Pseudomonadota bacterium
CCACGCCGGGACGCGACCTCTAGCCAAATCGCCCGGCCCTCTCTCGCGACCGACTGAAAGGCTTGCCCCGTTATGTGGCCGTTCTCCAAGAAGACCGTTGTGCCTGTGCTGCGTCTCAACGGCGTCATCAGCGCGTCGTCAGGCTTCCGGCAGGGCCTGTCGCTGGCGCGCCTCGCCGGGCCGATCGAGCGGGCCTTCACAATGTCGGACTGCGAGAGCGTCGCGGTGACGATCAATTCGCCTGGTGGCTCTCCGGTGCAGTCAAATTTGATCTTCAAGCGCATCCGCCAACTGGCCGAGCAGCACGAGAAGAAGGTCTTTGTTTTCTGCGAGGACGTCGCGGCATCCGGCGGATACTTCATCGCGATGGCCGGTGACGAGGTCTACGTCGACCCGTCGTCCATCGTCGGCTCGATCGGTGTTGTCGCCGCAGGCTTCGGCTTCGTTGAGGCGATCGACAAGCTCGGCATCGAGCGGCGGGTCTACACTGCGGGCGAGAACAAGTCCGTCCTCGACCCGTTCAAGCCTGAGAAGCGGGAAGATATCGACCACCTGCTGAGCCTGCAGCGCGAAGTCCACGATGTGTTCATCGGGGTCGTGAAAAGCCGGCGCGGCGAGAAGCTTTCGAAGACGGAGCCGGACCTGTTCACAGGCCGGTTCTGGGCCGGGCAGACGGCGGTTGAGCTCGGGCTGGTTGACGGGATCACGGACTTGCGCACCAAGATGCAGGAGTTGCACGGCGAAAAGGTTCAGTTGCGCGCCGTCCCAATGGGCAAACGTGGGTTGCTCTCGCGATTGAGAAGCCTGCCAAGCACGCGGAACCTGGCTGCGCGCCAGCCGTTTGCTGAGGACCTGGTGGCGGGCGCCGGATCAGGACTTCTCGCAGCGTTAGAGGAACGGGCCTATTGGTCTCGTTTCGGACTGTAAGAGTGACGGAGAACAAACGATGCCGCTTTGGATGATGGCGCTGGCCGGCGTCGGCGTTTACGTCGGCTATCGTGTCGCCAGGAAACAGATCGCAACTGCGACGCGGTCAGCGAAGCCGCAGGCGCGTGCCGCACAAGAGCCGCGCGATCTCGGCGAACTAAAGCTCGACAAGGAAACCGGCGAATACCGCCCGAGTTAGTTGGCTTGTAGGGATGTGTCGCGACGCGTTGGCAAGTCGCGGACATCTGAACGAACAAAAACCGGCCTGCCGTTGAACGGGAGGCCGGTTCTGTTTTTTGCCGGCGGCCGCGATTGCCGGCTGCTTTGCTCCGGACCGACTAGGCAGCCTTGCTGGTCGTCTCAGCGCTCTCGACCGCGTCCATCACGGCGTTTGTGAACGCTTCGATATCGCCGGGATTGCGCGATGTAATCAGGCCCTTGTCGACGACCACTTCGCTGTCCTCCCAGGCCGCACCTGCATTTTCGACGTCAGTGCGGATTGAGGGATAGGACGTCGCCTTCGTGTCCTGCAGCAGCCCGGCTTCCGCCAGCATCCAGGGCGCATGGCAGATCGCAGCGACAGGCTTTCCGGCAAGATGGAAGGCACGGACGATCTGCACGGCCGTCTCTTTGGTCCGCAAAACATCCGGATTAATCTGGCCGCCCGGTAGGACAAGCGCATCGAAGTCGTCGGCGTTGACGTCCTCAAGCCGCATATCGACGGCAATCGCCTCGCCCCAGTTGTCTTCATCCCAGCTCTTGATCTCGCCCTGCTCCGGCGAGGCGATCTTGATCTCGGCCCCGGCGTCTTCCAGCAGCGACTTCGGCTGAAACAGCTCCGATTTCTCGAACCCGTGCGTCGCCATGATCAGGATCTTGCGATCGTTCATTCTCGACATATCGATTGACCTCGTGTTGTGCGGGCTCAGGCCTCGCAAGTGTTGTGAAGGCCAATGACGCGACGGAGCGGCGGTTCCGTTCAGAGGTCGGCGTGGGCGCGAGCCTTGATCGTCCAGGCGTAATCGTGTGACTGACGCGTCGCGGGTGCGTCGCGGCGTGCCGGATCGCGCAACCGCGCAACAGTCGACCAATGGAGCCGAGCCAGTGACTGCGACGACCGAGCCGGGGCTTGAACTCCGACCGCACGCAAGCTTTCAGGACATGATCCTGACGTTGCAGCGGTTCTGGGCGCAGCAGGGATGCGCGATCCTGCAGCCCTACGACATGGAGGTGGGCGCGGGCACGTTCCATCCGGCGACGACGTTGCGCGCGCTCGGTCCGCGACCGTGGAATGCTGCATACGTTCAGCCGTCACGGCGCCCGAAGGACGGTCGCTACGGTGAAAACCCCAACCGGCTTCAGCACTACTACCAGTTCCAGGTAATCATGAAGCCGTCGCCGCCGGACATCCTCGAGCTTTATCTCAAGAGCCTGGATGCGATCGGCATCGACACCTCCGTAAATGACATCCGCTTCGTGGAAGACGACTGGGAGAGCCCGACGCTCGGTGCGTGGGGTCTCGGCTGGGAGGTCTGGTGCAACGGCATGGAAGTGACGCAGTTCACGTACTTCCAGCAGGTTGGCGGCTTCGATTGTCGGCCCGTCTCGGGCGAGATCACGTACGGGCTCGAACGTCTCGCGATGTACGTCCAGGGCGTCGATCGTGTCTACGATCTGAATTTCAACGGTCGCGGCGATAATGATCCGCGCAAGCTCACGTACGGCGACGTATTCCTGCAGGCCGAACAGGAATATTCGCGATTCAACTTCGAGCAGGCCGATACCGCGCTGCTGCTGAAGCACTTCGAGGATGCCGAGAAAGAGTGCGCGGCGATCATAGAAGCTGGCCGCGCGTCAGGGTCCGGCGGGCGTCATGCGATGGCGCAACCCGCCTACGACCAGTGCATCAAGGCAAGCCACATCTTCAACCTGCTCGACGCGCGCGGCGTGATCTCCGTCACCGAACGACAAAGCTACATTCTGCGGGTCCGAAAGCTCGCCCAGGCGTGTTGCGAGGCGTGGCTGGCGACGGATGCCGGTGGCTTTGAGAAGGCCGCCTGACGGCGCACGCGCCGCGCGCTCAGCCGTCGCGCCGACCGAAGCCCGGCGATGCGCGCATTCCGGCGGCTG
>JBCBXS010000339.1:0-3035 GCA_039816475.1 Pseudomonadota bacterium
GATCGTGACCCGTTGGCCTGAACTGGACTACGCGTCGTGGGCGCCGACCTGCGACGCGCTGCATATGTGGTGTCAGATCGTGGGCAAGTACCGCCTAGCGCACACGCCGTGGGTGAACCACTCGTGGCACGCGACGCTTTATCCGACGCCGCGCGGGCTTACGACAGGGCCAGTGCCGGACGGCGCTCTGTCCGCCGAGGTTCAGTTCGATGTCTTCGATCATCGGCTGAAGGTGATGACGTCCGACGGCAAGGAAGCCGGCTTTGAACTTTCAGCGATGAGCGTCGCCGCGTTTCACGAGCGGTTCCGCGAGACACTTCGCACGCTCGGTCTGACTGACACGTTCGACGGCAGCCCGAACGAAGTGGCCGACGCGATCCCGTTCGTCGCGCAGACGTCGCCCGGCGCCTACGATGGCGCGGCGGTCCAGCGGTTCGTGCGCGCGCTTCTCACGATCTCGGAAGTCTTCGAGACGTTCCGGACGGGCTACCTCGGCAAGGTCTCGCCGGTGCACCTGTTCTGGGGCAGCTTCGACCTCGCCGTAACGCGCTTTTCAGGCGCGACGGCGCCGCTGCATCCCGGTGGCTTTCCAAACCTGCCCGACGATGTCACGCGCGAAGCTTACTCGCATGCTGTGAGTTCGGCAGGCTTCTGGCCTGGTAACGGGGGCGGGCCGATTCAGGAGGCCTGCTTTTACTCATACGCATCGCCGTCACCCGAAGGCTTCGCGTCTGCGAAGGTCGCCCCGGCGGCTGCGCGCTTTGACGAACGCCTCAGTGAATTCGTTGTGACCTACGATGCGATCCGCGCATCCGCGACACCTGATGAGGACCTTCTTCAGTTTCTGGAAACCACGTATTCCGCCGCGGCTGATCTCGGCGGATGGGACCGCGCAGCGCTGGATTGCCCCCGCGGAAAACCCCGTGTCGTGCGTCCGATCACCGCCTGATCGCGGAAACGTGGATTGCACGTGACGACGTCTGATTGGCACGTTCGGGTCACTGGAGATGACCTGAGCAATGGCGAAAACGCCGATCCAGACGGAGAGTTGAGATGACGAAGATGATGAGCCGGCGCACCGCCATGATCGCGTTCGGCGCGGTCCTGATCGGCGGTGCAGCCGCGACGCAGATCCCGGCAACGCAAGCCAAGGCCGGTAAGCCGCTGATCAACCAGATCGGCAGCAAGGGCGTTGCGATTAAGGGCTTCGATCCGGTCGCCTATTTCACGGTCGGCAAGCCGACGAAGGGCACGAGCGAACACACGTCGGAGTACAAGGGCGCAACGTGGAAATTCGCCTCGGCCGAGAACAAAGCGCTGTTCGATGGCAACCCGGAGAAGTACGCGCCGGCCTACGGCGGCTATTGCGCTTACGGTGTTGCGCAAGGCGCGCTTGTGAAAATCGAGGGGAACGCGTGGGCGATCCGGAACGGCAAGCTCTACCTGAACTATAACCGTTCCGTTCAAAACCGCTGGGCGAAGAAGCCTGCTTCGTTCATTAAAACGGCCAACACGAAATGGCCGAAGTTGATCGGCAATCGCTGATCAATCGCCGCGCCGTGCTAGCGCGGAACAGTCAACAAACGGACCAGCCGGGGTGACCTAGTGCACCCCGGTTTCGCATTGAGATGACCCAATCAGCGGCGCCGGCCAAGAAGCCGAGAGACATCCGCCTCGATTTCTTTCGCGGCCTCTGCCTCTTCATCATCTTCATCGCGCACACCTACGGGAACCCGTGGGCGCAATTCATTCCGGCGCGGTTTGGCTTCTCCGATGCAACCGAGATCTTCGTCTTCTGCTCGGGCATGGCGTCGGCGATCGCGTTCGGAAGTGTCTTCGACCGCCACGGACTGCTGATCGGTTTCGGACGCGTCACCTATCGCATCTGGCAGGTCTACTGGGCGCATATCAGCGTCTTCGTGCTCGCCATTGCTCTCACCGTCGTCATCGACGACCTGATGGGCGGGACCGGCGATTACATGCGCGGGCTTCAGTTCGACAACCTGCTCGCGCCGCACGCCGCTGACGCGCTCAAAGGCATCGTCTTTCTGACGTGGGTGCCGGCGTACTTCGACATTCTGCCGATGTATCTGGTGCTGCTGTGCATGATGCCGTTCGTCATCCTTGCCGTGCGCGTCAACTTCTGGGCTACGGCCGCCGTGCTCATTGCGATCTGGTTCGGCGCGCAGATGGACTGGCTGAACATGCCGAAGCCCTCATGGAGTGCGGGGTCGTGGTTCTTTAATCCCTTCGGCTGGCAGCTCATCTTCTTCACCGGCTTCGCCCTAATGCGCGGCTGGATCCCCGCACCCGCGTTTGATCCGCGCCTGGTGTTGGCAGCCCTTGCCTACGTGGTGCTGACCATCCCGCTCGAATGGGAGCCTCTGTTGCTCGCCTACGAACCGCTTTCGCAGGCGCGACAGGTCATCCTGCCACTCATCGACAAGGGCGAGCTTGGCATCATGCGGTTCGTCCACTTCCTTGCGCTCGCCTATCTGGCCGTCGTCGCCGTCGGCGAAGGCGGACGGCGCCTCAAGGGCCCGATCGTGGCCGTTGTCGCGAAGGTCGGTCAGCAGTCCCTCGGTGTCTTTATGGCGGGCCTGATCCTGTCTTTCATCGCGGGGCCGTTCCTCAACGCATTCGGCCGGACGTACTTCACGGTGTTTGTCGCAAATGCCGGAAGCATCGCCACGCTGATCGCGATTGCCTACGCGGTGGCCTGGTACAAGCGCGCGCCGTGGAGCAAACCGCCAGCAGCCGCAACCGTGCCGCCGCGGCCATCGGAAACCGTCACAGGAGTGCCGGCGACGGGCGCGCGCGCTTGAATCGAATTTTCGCGAGTTTCCGCCAAAGCTTCTAACGCGATGTTCGGCCACGCGTGATCAACTGCGATCCGGAAAGCAGGCGCGGGAACGCGCTCAGCATTAGCATTCTGCTTCCGCCGGCATCGGCCCGGCCTCTGGTATCTGATCGCAGTTGATCACGCGTGGCCGAACATCGCGTTAGAAGCTTTGGCGGAAACTCGCGAAAATTCG
>JBCBXS010000033.1:0-13941 GCA_039816475.1 Pseudomonadota bacterium
GCACACCGGTCGGAAACGCCTGTCACCGATGGCGCGAAGATCGAGATCGTCGCGCCACGGCAGGGCGGGTAAGATCGCGCCGTTCGGCCGCCGCCCAGAAAATCGCAAAGCCCCACTCTGACCCAACAAGACCGTCACGAATCTGCGCCTCTCGCATCATGAACTCACCGCAAAATCTCGCGCCGCAAGCTGCCGGCTTTGAAGCCTACGGGCGGACGTTCGCCTCGCGGCTGTTGCTCGGCACGGCGCAGTATCCCTCCCCCGCGGTGCTTGGTGGCGCGGTGATGGGAAGCCGCGCCGGCGCCGTCACGGTCTCGCTCCGCCGCGAGACGGCCGGCGACGGCGGCGGGCGTCAGTTCCTCGACATGTTGCGTGAGTGGAACGTGCCGATCCTGCCGAACACGGCCGGCTGCCGGACGGCCCGCGAGGCGATTACGACAGCGCAGATGGCGCGCGAGATGTTCGACACACCGATCGTCAAACTCGAAGTGATCGCGAACGACGACACCCTGCAGCCAGATGTCTTCGAGCTGGTGGAGGCAGCTGAAGAGCTGACCCGCGACGGCTTTGACGTGTTCCCGTACACGACGGAAGACCTTGGCGTCGCCGAACGGCTCCTCAGCGCCGGCTGCAGGGTCCTGATGCCGTGGGGCGCGCCGATCGGGACGGGCAAAGGGCTTTCGAACCCCGATGGCCTCCGCGCCATGCGCAACTATTTCGCTGATATTCCACTGATCGTGGACGCCGGCATTGGCGCGCCATCGCATGCGGCTGCGGCAATGGAGATGGGCTTCGACGGCATTCTCCTGAACACGGCCGTCGCGAAGGCGCGCAATCCGATCATCATGGCGAAGGCCTTCGCAGGTGCGATCGAGGCGGGCAGGGCGGCCTTCATCGCCGGCGTTATGGCGCCGCGAGACATGGCGTCGCCATCGACACCCGTTGCCGGCACGCCGTTCTTCGACTTTGGCGACGACCTATGAGCAAGTTGCCCGGCCTGGATGTGTTCTACCCGATCGTGCCTGACCTCGCGTGGCTTGAACGGGTCGCAGGCCTCGGTGCCCGCACGATCCAGCTTCGGATGAAGGATGTGTCGGACGCGGAGATCGCGTCGACGGTCAAGGCCTCACTCGCGACGTGCGCGGCGGCGGGGTGCCAGCTTATCGTGAATGACTACTGGCGGATCGCGATCGACTGCGGCGCAGACTTTATTCATCTCGGCCAGGAAGATCTGGCATCAGCCGACCGCGCGGCCATCAAGGCCAGCGGTGCGCGGCTCGGTGTTTCAACGCACTCGCTTGAGGAGCTCGACGTCGCGTTAGCGGCATCGCCGGACTACGTCGCACTCGGCCCGATCTATGAAACCAAGCTCAAGAAGATGAAATGGCAGCCCCAGGGCCTCGACCGGCTCGGGGAATGGCGCACGGCGATCGGTGATTTACCGCTGGTCGGGATCGCCGGGATCACGGTGGAGCGCGCCGATGGTGTGATCAATGCCGGCGCCGACAGCGTCGCAGTGATCACCGATTTCCTAACCCACCCTGATCCCGACGCGCGCCTACGCGAATGGCTCGCCTGGGCCGAGACCCGCCGGGAGGCACGCTGACCCGCCATGCCGCTTCGTTTTGAACTTGATCAACCGGCCGGCGCGAACATCGCGCGCATGCTCGGCGAGCAGATCCGGAAAGCAGACCGCGCGCTCGGTGACCCGTCCGACCTGACCGCGAGCGTGCACAAGGGCCGCAAAGCTCTAAAGCGAAGCCGCGGCGTGCTGCGATTGGCAAAGCCCGGGCTCGCGAAGGCGGACTTCAAACGGCTCAACTGGGCGCTGCGTGATTGTGGCCGCGTGCTCTCCGACGCGCGCGACACCGCGATCCTGAACGGCGCGCTGACGGCACTCGCCTGCCATGCCGATATCGGCCGCAGTTCGGCGGTGCGGGAACTCAAGTGGCTCATTGCAGATCTCGCCCCCTGCGAAGAAAGCATCGATGGTGAAGCAGAGGCTGTCGCGGGCGCGCGAATGCTGCTTAAGCGTGTCCAACCGCTGGTCGACGATCTTGAGCCCGACTTCATCGAACGCGACGACATTATCTCCGGTTATTTCGCGAGCTACGCTGATGGCCGCGCGAAGTTCGAGGCGATCTCGTCTGAGGACGACGACGAAGCCCATCACGACCTCCGCAAGGCCGCGCAGTATCACTGGCGCCAATCCGCGATGCTCTCGCCGATCCATCCCTCAGTGATGCAGATCCGGGTCGAGACCGCGCGTCGCGTCTCGCAACTGCTCGGCGCCGATCACGACCTGTCGATCCTGATCGCGTTCATTCGCCGCGAAGGCCCGGCGGTCTGCACCAAACAGCAGCGCAAACGCTTGATCGCAGCCGCGCGCGATCGCCAGCGCGGGCTTCGGAAGCTGTTCGCCGCGCCCGCCCAGCGGCTCTATGCCTTGCCACCGGCAGCGCTTGCCGAAGCGGTCGATGCCTATTGGACGGCGGCTGAACGGGAGCGCGATTTGGCGTCGCACTTTCCAGACGACTTGCGGGACGATATCGATCACACCCAGTCGGAAACAGGGCTGGACCCTGCGCGCGGCACGCGCGGCGTTGATCCATCGTGCTGATGGCCGCGTTGGAGATCGCAAGGAGTGATCACCCATGAACGAAATTCCGGCTCCGGCCTCGTTTGATACGAAGACGGCGCATTGGCCCGCGGACCATCCGCCCGTCAAAACCGGCAAGATCGGTGTGCTGCTCGTTAATCTCGGCACGCCGGACGGCACCGATTACTGGTCCATGCGCCGGTATCTCGCTGAGTTTCTGACCGACAAGCGGGTGATCGAGTGGCCGAAGGCGTTCTGGTATCCGATCCTGTTCGGCATCGTCCTGAACCGCCGACCACAGAAGGTCGGTAAGGCCTACGAAGAGATTTGGAACAATGATCTCGACGAGAGCTTCCTGCGGACCTACACGCGGAACCAGTCGGATCATCTCGCCGAGCGGATGGCGGACCACGAAAACGTCATGGTCGATTGGGCGATGCGGTACGGGCAGCCGTCGATCCCGGACAAGCTGCAGGCGCTGAAAGATGCGGGCTGCGAACGGATTGTCTGGTTCCCGCTCTATCCGCAGTACGCTGCGTCAACGACGGCGACGGTCAACGACAAGGCGTTTCAGACGCTGATGCAGATGCGCTGGCAGCCGGCTGTCCGCACTGTGCCGCCGTACCACGATGACCCGGCCTACATTGCAGCGCTTGCGACCTCGATCGAGCGGCATCTTGCAACGCTCGATTGGGAGCCGGAGAAGATCATCGCGTCGTACCACGGGATCCCGCAGAGCTACTTCAAGGCGGGCGACCCGTACCACTGCCATTGCCATAAGACGACGCGTCTGCTGCGCGAGCACATGAGGCTTAGTGAAGACAAGCTGATGACGACGTTTCAGTCGCGCTTCGGCCCAGAAGAGTGGCTGCAGCCCTACACGGACAAGACGGTCTGCGCGCTTGCCGATGAGGGCGTCAAACGCATCGCCGTCTTCAACCCGGGCTTCGTGTCGGATTGTCTCGAGACGCTTGAAGAAATCGCCGGCGAAGCGGCCGAAGAATTCGAAGAGCATGGCGGAGAGAAATTCACCCATATCCCGTGTCTCAATGACAGCGATGTCGGAATGGCGCTGATTGAAAGCGTCGTCCGGCGTGAAATGCAGGGCTGGGTCTGAAATCCACGCATTAATATCCGGACTTTAAGTTGTGAAACGCCATCTCTTTGAGGTGGCGTTTTTGCTTCGAAACGGACCTGCTGATAAAGCTATCTTAATTCGCTTCGACCAAAGCTCACTGCAAACCGGACAGGCGCGTTCCCATATCTTCAGCAAGGGAACAGCAACAAGGAGCGGGTGATGTTTGATTTGGGCGATCTCAGCGGCCTCGGCGTCTTAGGCCTCATTCTGATCGGGCTTGCGGTCGCAACGCTCTGGTCGACGATCAAGATCGTGCCGCAAGGCTTCAACTTCACGGTTGAAAGCTTCGGCAAATACACCCGCACACTGATGCCGGGCTTTCATATTCTGGTGCCGGTAAAAGACCGCGTCGCCTACAAAATGAATATGAAGGAACAGGTGATCGATATTCCGAGCCAGGATGTGATCACTAAGGACAACGCGATGGTTCGCGTCGACGGCGTGAACTTCTTCCAGGTCCTGAATGCGGCTAAGGCTGCCTACGAAGTTGATGATCTGGAATCGTCCATCATCAACCTGACCATGACCAACATCCGCACCGTCATGGGCTCGATGGACCTCGATGCTCTGCTGTCGAACCGTGAAGTGATCAACGCGCAGCTTCTCTCAGTCGTCGACGACGCAACCGAAGGCTGGGGCGTGAAAGTCACCCGTATCGAGATCAAAGACATCGAGCCGCCGCGCGATCTGGTCGATTCGATGGCGCGCCAGATGAAGGCCGAGCGTGAGAAGCGCGCGCGCATCCTTGAAGCCGAGGGCCTGCGGGATGCTGCCATCCTCGAAGCCAACGGTGAGAAGGCCGCCGTCGTGCTCGAAGCCGAGGGCCGCCGCGAAGCAGCGTTCAAGGACGCCGAGGCGCGCGAGCGCCAGGCGGAGGCAGAAGCGCGCGCGACCGAGCTGGTCAGCACCGCAATCGCGGATGGCGATGTGCAGGCGATCAACTACTTCGTCGCCAACAATTACATGCGGGCGCTCGAAGCCTTCGCTCAATCGCCGAACCAAAAGGTCATCATGATGCCGCTCGAGACCTCGTCGGTTATCGGGTCGCTTGCGGGCCTTGCCGAAATCGCCGGTCAAGCGTTCGGCGGTGACGGCTCAGGTGGCGCGAAATCCTCCAACAACCGCGCCGCGCCGCCCTCCCGGCCGCCGTCGTCGACGCCGGTCACGCGTCCTCGAACGACGCCGAATACGGGCTTCCGCTCGAATGGAGATGCAAGCTAGGACGGCGTAGCGGACAGGGCAGGGCACACGAACTCGGAGCGCTCGGATGCAGACGGTTATTACGTTCCTCCAGGATCTTGGACCCTGGAACTGGATGATACTTGCGCTTGCTTTGTTTGTACTCGAGCTCTTCGTGCCCGGCGTCCACTTCATCTGGTTTGGAATCGCAGCGACGATCGTGACAGCCCTCGCGCTCGCTTTCGATATCCCGTGGCAATTCCAGGCGATCCTGTTTGCGCTGATCGCAATCTCATCTGTGTTCGTGATGCGCCGCTACGTGCGCTGGTCCGATGCAAACACCGACGAGCCGCACCTCAATGCGCGCGCTGAATCCTACGTTGGCCGAACGGTGACTGTCGCGCGTGCGTTTTCCGGGGGCCGCGGCAAAGTCCGCGTCGGCGACACCATCTGGTCCGCGGAAGGCCCTGACCTTGGCCAAGGCGCGCAGGCGCGCGTCGTCTCGGTTTCCGGCACGGTACTGGTCGTCGAAGCAATCTAGCCGCGACCTGCCCAACACGGGCCATCGCCACGCGCGGACCCGACCGCGCCCGATCGGGTCCGTTGAGTGGGGTCGCAGTCGCCTACTTCAGCCCCATGCAGCTTGCGTAGTAGCTGACCGTGCCCGGCCAGTCCGAGAACACGCCGGCGACGCCGACGTCTTTTGCGAGCACATGCAGAAGTTCGTACAGCACGCCGTCGGAGTTCGTGACGTCCTTGATTGACTGATAGTACCAGCCGCCGCCGGTCTTCAGCGGGCCTGAACGCTCGATCGTCCAAGTGATCAGGTTGAGGCCTGCGGCCTTGGCCTCTTTCGCGTAGGTCGAGGGGACAATCCGGCCGTCCTCGACGGTGACCAGAACCCACATCGGCGGTGCGAGGAAGTTGACGCCTTTCGCCTTCAGGTCCGCCATCTTGTGGCGCCACGTGGCAGGCTTCATCGGGTCGAAGGCGTCGTCGTCGTAGTTGTCATCGAGGAAGACGGCCTGCTTGCCGAACGCCGGTTCGTTCTCGATCCAGTAGAGCACGTCCTGCAGGTTAAATGACTGCAGCCAGACGTCCGACGGCGGGATGCCGGCTGCCTTGTATTCGTCGACCAGCTTCTGGGCGTAGTCGGCCTGGCTAAAGCCTTCGAACGGCATTTTGACGGCCGGCGACTTCAACTCGGGCGTGAACTTCGCGCCGAGCTTTTTGAACAGCGCGATCGATTCTGCGTGCGTCATCAGCGTGCCGGTCTGGGCCGCATACAGGTCGGTGCGCCAACCGGCTGTGCCGTCCATATAGCCCTTGACCGTCGTCGCGGATTTGTCGGCCGCGTCCATCTTGCCGACGAGCGTTCTGAACTCCGCGAGCGTGATGTCGCTCGCCCGGCATTCAGCTGAGGCGTCCTTACCGTCTGCGGCGGGCGTGAAGCCCTTGGTGCACTTCGATGCAAGCGGCGACGCGAGGATATTGGTTGTCGTGTGAAGGTCGTTCTGTGCGTGACGGCAGACAAGCTCCTTGTCCTTCGTGAACGTCACATCGCACTCGAGAATGCCGGCGCCCATGCGCGCAGCCGCGATGTTCGATTCGACCGTGTGCTCTGGAAACTGCATCGGCGCGCCGCGGTGGCCGATCGAAAATAGCGTCCGCTTTACGGGCGTCGCTGCACAGGCCCGAAGCTTCGACTTGAGCTCGCCGTCCTTCATCTGATCGACAAGGAAATAGGGGCGCGGGCCGACCTGGATATTGTCGTCAGCGCCAAGCGCCGCAGGGCTCGCCATCACGCTGAACAAAAGGGAAGCTGTAAGCAGACGTCGCATTCAACTTGCTCCGGTTTGGATCAAAACCAACCACCGGACAGTGTGCGATCTACGTGAAGTGAGCGTCACAGCCACATGACGTCCGCGTGACGCGCGGGCGCGCGCGCCACGCTGAAGACAGCCCCGTCAGGCGGCGCGGTCCATTTCCTCGAGTTCGTCGATCAGGCCTTCGATCATTGCGAGGCCCTTGTTCCAGAACTCGGGCTTCGAGGCGTCGAGGCCGAACGGCGCGAGCAACTCGGAATGATGCTTCGAGCCCCCCGCCTTCAGCAGCTCGAAGTACTTCTCGACGAAGCCCGGATGCGCATCGCGATAGAGCGCGTAAAGCGAGTTCACGAGGCAATCGCCGAACGCGTAGGCGTAGACGTAGAACGGCGAGTGGATGAAGTGTGGAATGTAGGACCAGAAGGTCTCGTAGCCGTCCTTGAAGGCGATCGCGGGGCCGAGGCTCTCGCCCTGCACGCTCATCCAGAGCTCGCCAATCTGATCGCTGGTCAGTTCGCCCTCGCGGCGCGCTTCGTGGACCTTCCGCTCGAACTTATAGAACGCGATCTGTCGGACGACTGTGTTGAGCATGTCCTCGACTTTGCTCGCGAGCAGCGCCTTGCGTTCGGCCTGGTCCGACGTCCCGTCGAGGAGCGCGCGGAAGGTGAGCATTTCGCCGAAGACCGATGCGGTCTCGGCAAGCGTCAGCGGCGTCTGTGCGAGCAGCAGGCCCTGCTTGCCGGCGAGGACCTGATGGACGCCGTGACCAAGTTCATGGGCGAGCGTCATGACGTCCCTCGACTTGCCCTGATAATTGAGCAGCACATAGGGGTGCGCCGACGGGACGGTCGGATGCGCAAACGCGCCTGAACCCTTACCGGGCCGTGTCGGCGCATCGATCCAGCGTTTGTCGAAGAAGTCCTTGGCGATGCCGGCCATTTCGGGTGCAAAGCCTTCGTAAGCCGTCAGCACGATCTCGCGGGCATCAGTCCACGGCACGACGCGCTCGGGCTTTTCGGGAAGCGGCGCGTTGCGGTCCCAGTGGGGCAGCACGTCTTTGTCGAGCCAGCGGGCTTTCATGACGTAATAGCGATGCGACAGGCGCGGATAGGCATCCGTGACGGCATCGACGAGCGCTGAGACAACCGGGCCTTCGACGCGGTTTGCGAGATGGCGGCTGTCGGCGACGTCCTTGAAGCCGCGCCAACGGTCGGAGATCTCCTTGTCCTTCGCGAGCGTGTTGGTGATCAGCGTGAACAGGCGGATGTTGTCGCCGAGCGTCTTTGCGATCGCCTCGGCGCCGGCCTGCCGCTTTGCCCCGTCCGTATCGGTCAGGAGGTTGAGCGTCGGCTCGAGCGCCATCTGATCGCCAACGCCTTCGACATCAAACCGGAGGCCTGACATCGTCTCATCGAACAGCCGGTTGAAGGCGGACCGCGACGTCTGAGACTTGTCGTGGAAGACCTGTTCGAGCTTCTCGTCGAGCTGATAGGGCTTCTCTTTGCGAAGGTCGTCGAACCACGGACTGTACCGGGCGAGCGCCGGCGTCTCGAGGGCTGCCGCCAAGTCCGCGTCGGCGATCTGGTTCAGTTCAAGTTCGAAGAAGATGAACTCGGAGGAGACATCGGTCAGCTTCGCCTGAATATCGCCGAAGAATTTGACCCGCTCGGCGTCCTGCTGGTCTCCGACGTAATAGAGAAACGCGAACGCACCGATGCGGCCAAGACGCTCGCCGATGGCTTCATAGGCGCTGACGGCGCGGGCCAGGGTTTCGGCGTCGCCGCCTTTGAGGTTGCCCTGAAACGCCTCCCGGAACGCCGTTGCGTCTTTCGCCACGCTCTCGAGGTCTGACGTCAGTTCAGCCGAGTTCGGGCCCGGGTAGAGATCATCGAGGTTCCACTCCGGCAGCATCCCGAGGTCTTCGGCGACCATTGGCTCGGTCGGTGCGCGGAGAATGGCTTTGAGCTGGGCAAGGCGAAGTGCAGGCATGTGCGGCGTCCTGTCGGCGATCGAGGCTGCGGCGGTGTCCGGAGTGCGCCGGACCATGACGAACACCCCTTCAATTCGCAAGGCCCGCGGGCGGTTCGGCGCAGGGACTGCGACGGCCGGTCAAGGTGCCGCCCGAACACGGCGTGTGCGTCATTCGCGGACAATTCGGACGAGGCCGTAACGCACCGTTTACTCGCCTCGTGCAGTGTGACGTCTGTTCAGAGTTTGTTTGCCTTGCCGGTGCGGTTGCGCCCGCGGGCACCCTGCCGGTCGGGCCTGTCGCCGCGGTGGGGGTGAGTAACGAGTAGCGTAGAGTTTCCCATGCCCAAGTGCATTCTGATCGTCGATGACGAGCCCACGCAGCGCCGGCTGCTTGAGGAAGTGATCAAGCGGCTGGGCTACCAGACCCGGACCGCGTCCTCCGGCGAAGACGCCATTTCCGTTC
Organism: Pseudomonadota bacterium; assembly: GCA_039816475.1. Lineage (GTDB taxonomy): Bacteria > Pseudomonadota > Alphaproteobacteria > Rhizobiales > Hyphomicrobiaceae > JBCBWG01. The sequence goes on from JBCBXS010000033.1 coordinate 9,177, forward strand.
TCGAGGCGGAAGCCGACCAATTCTCGCTCGTCCTGCTCGATCTTATGATGCCGGACGTCGACGGAATGGCCGTGCTCGATCGCGTTGCCATGCGCGCTGACATCCCGCCGGTGATCGTCCAGACCGCGCACGGCTCGATCGACAGCGCAATCAACGCGATGCGCGCCGGCGCCGTTGACTTTGTCATCAAGCCTGCAAGCCCAGAGCGCCTCGATGTCTCCATCAAGAGCGCGCTGAAGATGAAGGCGCTGTCCGGTGAAATCACGCGGATGCGCAAGAAGGTCACCGGCAATCTGACGTTTAAGGACCTGATCATGCGCGGCGATGCGATGGCCCGCGTCGTCAGCCTCGGCAAACGCGCTGCAGCCTCCAACATCCCGGTGCTCATCGAAGGTGAATCCGGCGTCGGCAAAGAGCTGATCGCCCGCGCCATCCAGGGCGAAAGCGACCGCGCCGGCAAACCGTTCGTCACCGTCAACTGTGGTGCGATCCCCGAAAACCTGGTCGAGAGCATCCTGTTCGGCCACGAGAAGGGCTCCTTCACCGGTGCGACGGACAAGCGGATCGGCAAATTCCAGGAAGCCGACGGCGGCACACTGTTCCTCGATGAGGTCGGCGAACTCCCGCTCGATGCCCAGGTGAAACTTCTGCGCGCGTTGCAGGAAGGCGAGATCGACCCGGTCGGTTCGAAGAAGCCTGTGAAGGTGAACTTCCGGCTGATCTCGGCGACCAATCGCGACATGATCCAGCGCGTGAAGGAAGGCCAATTCCGCGAAGACCTCTATTACCGGTTGAACGTGTTCCCGGTCTGGGTGCCGAGCCTCAAGGACCGCTTGGAAGATGTGCCGGAACTGGCACAGCACTTCCTTGCAAGGTTTGCGGCGGAAGAAGGCAAGCGGATCGACGGCATCGACGCCGATGCGGTTCGCCTGCTCTCGACGTATCCGTGGCCCGGCAATGTTCGCCAGCTCGAAAACGCGGTGTTCCGCGCTGTCGTCCTGTCCGATGGTGCGCTCCTGACGGTTGCCGACTTCCCGCAGATCGCAGCCCACGTCGAAGGCTTCGAAGCGGAAGTCCCAGATGCGCCGGCTGAAGAAGACCGTGCGTTTAAAGGTCCGGCCCTGCTCGGTGCTGAGGATAGCGTTCCCCAGACCGTTGCCGTCTCGCGGGAACAGAGCGCGCAGACGATCGGAATTCCAGCGGTCACGGACGATGGCGATGTCCGCCCGCTCGACGAGATTGAAGCGGATATGATCCGCCTGGCGCTCGGTCGTTATCGCGGTCACATGACGGAGGTTGCAAAGCGGCTCGGCATCGGTCGGTCGACGCTTTACCGCAAAATGCAGGAGTATGGCCTCGAGCAGCGGCCCAACTGACGGCCGGCTCGCCGGCACCAGCGCGTAGGACGATCCGAAACGCGCACACGAATCAGCTTTGGCATGACAGTCAGACAACGGCCTGGGTCAATGACCCGGGCCGTTCGTGCTTTTGCGGCCGTGTCATAGTTTCATCACGATCACTCTTCTTGCCGCCACTTACAGGGTTTTGACTCCTCGTTAACGGGTCCGCTGACTAGTTTGTGGCCAAACGTGCGGGCGGCTTTTGTGCGTCGGAGGACCGGCGGGCAGAGGTGTCAGAAACAACAAATCGAGTGAGATGACGGATGCTCAAGCATCGGCGTGCGCTAGTCGCATTGACGGGGATTGTCGCGGTCAGTCTTGGGCCCTGGCAGGCGGCGGCCGAGCCCGCTTCCCAAGCCCCCGAGGCTGCGATCCGCGTCTCAAACAACATCGATGCACGCGCCGCGAACGAGGCCATCGACGCGCGGATCGCTGAACGCGTCCTTTCCGCGGTCGGAGCGCTGCAACCGCGGAAGCGGATCAAGGGCGAGCGCAAAGGCCAGGCGGAACGCCGGATTGCCTCTGAGAAAGCGCTCAAGGCCTTTTACGAAATGCGCGAGGGCAAGGCGCTTTGGGTTGGCGCGCGCGGGCTCAACGATCGTGCGCGGATGCTGCTCGATGTGACCTCCGATGCCGATAGCTGGGGGCTCGACCCGAAGGCTTTCGCCTTCGATGCCGCCGGCTCAACGGACGCTTCGGATCTGGACCATCTGGCCCGCAACGAACTCGCGCTCTCCCGCATCGCGCTCCGCTATGCGAGCCATGCGCGCGGCGGTCGCATCACGCCGTCGGACCTGTCTTTCGATATCTTCGTCGAGCCACCGCTGGCCGATCCTGCCTCGGTGCTCACCGACATCATGGTCGAGACGGACCTGCGAAAGTACCTCACCGGCCTTCATCCCTCGCACAAACAATTCCGGCTGCTGCAACTCGCCTATCTCAAGCTTCGCGATGGCGGTGATGCCGCCGACATCGATGCCGAAACCGTCGATGCCGCGCCGAAGAAGAAATCGAAGAAAAAGCAGCGTAAGCCGAAGCGTCTGAGCCGCGCTGAAAAGCTGAAGCGCATCAAGCTCACTATGGAGATGTGGCGCTGGATGCCCGAGGACCTCGGCGACATCCACGTGATGGCAAACATCCCGGCCTATCGCGTCCGTGTCATGGACGGCGATACGACGGCCTTCGAAGAGCGTGTCATCGTCGGCAAGTTCAAGACGCAAACGCCGCTGTTTAGCGACCGCATGGAACACATCGTGTTCCGCCCAACTTGGGGCGTGCCGAACTCCATCAAAGTCCGCGAGCTTCTGCCCGGCCTGCTCCGTGGCGGAGACCCGGTCTCGCGGAAGGGGCTGCGCTTGCAAGTCCGCGGCCGCGACGTCAATCCGCGTTCGGTGAACTGGCGCCGCGCCGACATCCGCAATTACACGGTCTACCAGCCGTCAGGCCCGCGGAACGCGCTCGGCAACGTGAAGTTCATGTTCCCGAACTCTCACGCGATCTACATGCACGACACGCCGACGAAGCATCTCTTCAAGCGGTCGACGCGCACGTTCAGCCACGGCTGCGTCCGCGTTCGCAATCCGCAGAACTTCGCGAAAGTCCTGCTCCGCATCGCCAATGGCTGGGACGAGGAGCAGACGATGGCCACATACCGCCGTGGTCCGGACCGCCAGCAGGTCAACTTCGATCAGCCGATCCCGGTCCATATTGGATACTTCACGGTGTGGGCGGATCCCGAGACCGAAAAACTCACGTTCTTCAAGGATATCTATCGGCACGAGCGCCACTTGGCGTACGCGCTCGACGGGCGTTACAACAAAATACGTAAAGTTCGACGTAGCGTTTCAGCCGATTTTCAAACGATCCGTGCGAGTGTGAAACGGCGCGAACAGGCGGTGACGTGGTTCGGTTCCGGCACTTCGGGTGGCGGAAATAAGGATTGGATGAAGAACGTCTTCAACTCGGACTGACCCCGGCCAGTGGCGCCTGGCGGTGCGTCCGGGACGGTCCAGCCCGGCCCTTGCCCCGCCATAAAGCGCTGTCAGGTGAGACGCACAACGCGGGGGCGTTGGCGGATTGCCAGTGGTAGGGGGACGTCCTGTGGCGTCGAGCGGTTTGCGTGCGCCAGGTCAGTTTATGGCGACAGCCCTCGGGGGTGTCGCGTGCTTCGTCGCTTGCGCCGCGATCCTGATCGCAGGCCCGGCCGAAGCCGCACGCGAGCGCGTAATCTCACTCTATAATATTCACACCAAAGAGAATATCACCGTCGTCTTCAAGCGCGGCGGTACTTACGACGCGAAAGCGCTGAAACGGCTCAACTGGTTCCTGCGCGACTGGCGCCAGGGATCGTCGACGAAGATCGACCCGAAGCTGTTCGACCTGCTCGCAGATATCCATTCCGAGCTCGGCAGCCAGCGTCCCATCCACGTCATCTCCGCGTACCGTTCGCCGAAGACGAACGCGATGCTGCGCAAGACGCGGGGCGGTCAGGCCCGCAAGAGCCGCCACATGCGCGGCCAGGCGATTGACGTTCACTTCCCCGACGTGCCGGTGCGCCAGCTTCGGTATTCCGCACTCGTCCGACAGGTCGGTGGTGTCGGCTATTACCCGACCTCATCCATTCCGTTCGTCCATGTGGACACCGGCAGCGTGCGTCATTGGCCGCGCATGAACCGAACCGAACTAGCGCTGCTGTTTCCCAAAGGCTCGCGACACGTGCCGTCCGATCGGAAACCTTTGAAGGCAACCGATTATCTGAAAGCGCGCGCCAAGCGTCCCAAGCTCGCCCGCCAGATCGCCATGTTCCAAAGCCTGCGAAAGGCGCGCGGTGCGAAACGGCAAACCTTGCTTGCGGCGCTCCGACCGGAGGGTCAGGGGCAGGCGCTCCGTGGGCCAATTGTGCCGGTACGGAGAGCGCCGCAACGGCGGCTCCAGGTCGCCTCAGCCGGCAGCCTGAGATTGCCGTCTGCACGGCCGACACCTCGCCTGATCGGCGCGCCGAAACTGGCTGACCGTCCGACCGCAACGGCCGCGCGCCCTGCAGATCGCCGCTCCATCCAGTCGATGCTTGGCCGGCTCGCAAACCTCAACAAGGATCGCGCGGTCAACCGTGACCGATCGCGCCTGACCCAGCTTGCGGCTCTGGCGGCCGGGCCGTTGTCCGTCCGCGATGAGCAGACGAGCGGAAATGCTGCGCCATCCGCCATATCGCGACCAAAACCAAGGCTTGCCGGACTGATGCCGGTGCCGTCGCCGACAAACGCACCGAAGCTCGTTGCGCCGCCGCGCTGGGCCCAGCCGGCTGAGTTCGATGAAGAGCACCCGGAAGAGCTGTCCTATAGCCCGTTCCCGGTCTCGCCGTACCT
>JBCBXS010000340.1:0-3032 GCA_039816475.1 Pseudomonadota bacterium
GTTTGAAGGGATGATCCCCGCGAATTGGATGCAGGGCATGATGTCCGGCCTCGCGCATCCCGTGATCGATATCGACCATGCTGCGATGATTATCGGTGTCGGTCTGGCAGCCGCCATCTCAGGCTCGCTGGTCCTGCTGCCGGCGCTGTTCGTCGGCGGCTCTCTGATCGGCTGCGTTCTGCATCTGGCTGGCATCGGGCTGCCGGGCGCCGAAGTCCTGATCGCCTCCAGCGTGCTGATCGTCGGATTGCTCGTCGCGCTCGCCGGTCGGATCCCGGCCGTGGTTTGGGGCACGCTCGCGGTGGTCGCCGGTGCGTTTCATGGACACGCGTATGGCGAAGGCATCTTTGGCGCCGAGCCGACACCGCTTGTCGCCTACCTGATCGGCTTCACGGCGATCCAGTTCGTGATTGCGTGCATCGCAGCGCTGATCGGCTCGCGCCTCATCGCGTTCTCCGCCTCGGATCGCGCGGTCCAGATCGCGGGCGCGGTGGTCGCCGGTGTCGGCCTGACGCTGGTTCATGGCCACCTCCAGCCTGTCGTCGTCTCCGCAATAACGACTGCGATTTCATAGCGCCCGATAACGACGCTGTTGGCAGCGCGCGCGTTGGAGCGCAGCGGCCGCCATCGCCACTTCCACCCAAGGACACAGGCCATGTTCGAACGCATCCCATGCACCGTCCTCACCGGCTTTCTCGGCGCCGGCAAGACAACGCTGGTCCAGTCGATGCTGCGCAATCCGGCCGGGCGCCGACTCGCCCTGATCGTCAACGAGTTCGGCACCGCCGGTGTCGATGGCGAACTGATCAAATCGTGCGGGCTTGAGGATTGCGACGACGATGACGTCGTCGAACTGGCGAACGGCTGCATTTGCTGCACGGTCGCCGACGACTTCGTGCCGACGCTGACGGCATTGCTCGATCGGGAAACACCGCCGGACCATATCGTGATCGAAACCTCAGGGCTTGCGCTACCACAGCCGCTGTTGCGTGCGTTCGCCTGGCCGGAAGTTCGCGCCCGCGTTACCGTCGATGGGGTCGTCACGGTCGTCGATGCACGGGCAGTGGCCGACGGTCGCTTTGCCGACGACGAAGACGCCGTCGCTCGGCAACGCCAGGCCGACGCTTCCCTTGATCACGACCAGCCCCTGGCCGATCTGTTCGCCGATCAGGTGAGCTGCGCCGATCTGATCGTCTTCAGCAAGACGGACCTGATCTCGGCTGAAGAGCGCTCGGCCGTCGAGGTCGCCGTCGCGGAGCACCGTCGCGAGGCAGCGCGGGCGATTGATTCCACGGTCGAGGCGCCGCCGCCCGTCTCAGTCCTGCTCGGGCTCACCGCCGGTGCCGAAGCCGACACAGCCCATCGCGTTGCGCGGCACGATCACGATCACGATCACGATCATCATCGGCACGATCATGACCACGATGATCACCATCATCACCACGCCCAGGATCACGACCACGATGACTTCGAAAGCTTCGTTGTCGACGTCGCGGAGGTGTCCGATCCCGCCGCGCTGTCGGCCCGGATCGAGGCGCTCGGCCGTCATCCATCGGTGTTGCGGATCAAGGGGGCCGTCGCGGTGGCCGGCAAACCGATGCGGCTGGTCGTCCAGGCAGTCGGCCCGCGGCTCGAGACCTATTTTGACCGTCCGTGGCATGCCGGTGAAGACCGCCGCGGACAGCTGGTTGTGATCGGCCTTGCAGGTCTCGATCGCGCGGCGCTGACGTCGGCTCTCACCGTTGCACCCGCCTCGGAGGCTGCTGAATGACGCCATCGCCGAACCAGATCGAAGAGCGTGGCGACGTTACGCGCGGCGAATATGAGACCGGGAGCCACTCGCCCTGCATCGGTGTATGCGTGATCGACACGCACTCGGGGATCTGCCGGGGATGCGCGCGGACAAGCGCTGAGATCACGGATTGGGCGACAACGGCCGCCGAGCAGCAAAGCGCCGTCTGGGATGAGCTGCCTGAACGTATCGTGAGGCTTGGCCTGCCGAAGCACTTGAAGCGCTGGTCGCAGGCGGGCGTTCAGGCCTGGATGGCCGATACCATGCGCGACCGTGCCGGTGCCTGGCTCATCGGGCAGGGCGCGGCGGGCGCCGCTTTCGCCGTCGATCCCGCAGATGTCGTCGACGTCGCTGATCACGGCGATCGCCTCGTCGCCACTCAAGCTGGCACGCGCTTGCGCTTCAGCCTGAACGAGAAGACCCGCGCGTTCGTCTACGGCTCGCCTGACAACCCTGATCTGATCGCGCTTGTGATGCCCAAGGGCCGCGTCTCGTTCGATTGCCCTGATACGCCGACCGCGATCGGCCGGGATGTCGGTGCGATTGATCGGGAAGCACAGTCCATCGATGCCTTCGATCTCGGCTGCGGCGCGCCCCATGCGCGGCTGATGCTGCGTGTGACCGACGACGCTGTGCATCAGTCCATGGTGGTTGCCTGCGACAAGGGTCTCTCGGACAGCGCGCGTTCGTTCTGTCTTGCGATGACCTCGCCGGCGTCGGTCGCGATCGTCGAGACCGAAGGGGTGCGGCTCGAGCGAACGCGCCCGGCGCAGATCGGCGAGACCGCCGCGGCTGCCGCCATGTCGGCGCGGCTGTCGCGTCTTGACCTTCCGGGCTGGGCCGCCGTCGTCGCAGCCTTCCAGCCGCACCCGAAAGCCTGAAGCCGTGCACGTTCTCGCCATCGAGAGTGGCGCGATCGACACCGGCGACGAAGCGATCGATCTCGGCCAGTCGCCGGGCGATATTGTTGTGCTCTCCGCCGCCAATACCGAGTTGAACCTGCTGGCGTCCGCCGTCGCGCGGTGGCCGCATCGTGATGCGCTGAGCGTGCGCCTCGCAAACCTGACGGCGCTGCGCCACAACTACTCCGTCGATCTCTACGCTGAGACAACGCTGCAGTCCGCGAAGCTGATCGTCGTGCGGTTGCTCGGCGGCGAGAGCTACTGGCCGTACGGTCTGCAGCGCCTCCGCGAGGTCGCGCGGGAGAGCGGCGCTCACCTCGCAGTTCTCCCTGGCGACG
>JBCBXS010000341.1:0-3020 GCA_039816475.1 Pseudomonadota bacterium
GGCTTGATCGCGCGATGGTCGATGCGGCCTGGTCGGGTGCGGGAGACGCGGATCTCTCGCTTGTCCTTGTTGACGCGCAAAAGGGTCTGGACGACGCGCTGGGGTCGATCCTCGACAAGCTCAAGGCTTCAGGAAAGCCACGGCTGTTGGTGATGAACAAGGTCGATCTCGTCGAGAACAAGCCGGACCTGCTCGCGACGGTGGCGGCCATCACGGAACTGCTGCCGTTCGACGAGGTCCATTTCATCTCGGCGACGGCGGGCGAAGGCGTGGAGGGGCTGCGCGCTGATCTCGCCAGCCGCGTGCCGGAAGGCCCGTGGCTCTATGAGGACGATGACATCTCGGATCTGCCAATGCGCATGTTGGCGGCCGAAGTGCTACGCGAGAAGATCTACGACCGCCTGCATCAGGAGTTGCCCTACGCAACGACCGTTGAGACCAGCGATTGGCGCGACATGGGCAAGCGCGGGATCAGGATTGAGCAGACAATCTATGTCCAGCGTGAAAGCCAGCGCGCAATTGTGCTCGGCAAGAAGGGCCAGACGATCAAGGCCATGTCGACGGAAGCACGCATTGAACTAACAGAGATGCTCGCACGGCCGGTTCATCTGTTCACATTCGTCAAGGTTCGCGAGAACTGGTCTGACGATCCGGAGCGTTTCCGCGAGATGGGTCTCGACTTTCCGAAATCGTAGGACGGCCTGACGCCCATGGAATGGCGCGACGAAGGGATCATCTTGTCGGTGCGGCCGCATGGAGAGACGGCTGCCATCGTCGAGGTGCTGACCCGCGCACACGGGCGGCATCTGGGGCTGGTGCATGGCGGTCGCTCGCGGCGTATGCGGCCGACGCTCCAGGTCGGCAATCACGTCAGCGTCGCCTGGCGCGCGCGGATCACCGAGAGCCTGGGTGTGTTCTCAGTCGAACTGTTCCGGCCGTTCGCATCAGAAGTGCTGCACGACCCGAAGGCACTGGCAGCGGTCTCTGCGATCGCCGAGCTGACCCGAGTGCTGCCCGAACGCGACCCGCACGCGGAGCTGTTTGAGATCACACATTTCGTGTTCGGGTTTCTTGCCGAAGCTGAGGTGTGGCCGGCGCTTTACGTGCGCTGGGAGCTCGCGCTGTTGGACGAGCTTGGCCACGGGCTCGACCTCAGCAAATGCGCGGCGACCGGGGCGACCAACGATCTTGTCTACGTGTCGCCGCGCTCAGGTCAGGCGGTCTCACGCGATGCGGGCGCCCCCTACGCCGAGAAGCTGTTCAAGCTGCCGAGCTTTCTGCGACGGCAGGATATCGAAGCGCGGATTGCGGCGACGGATGCAGACGCGGCAGTGGATGCGGCAGCGAGCGCTGAGCCAGCAAGCGGAATGCCGCAGTCCGACAAGATCAGAGCGGCCCTGGAGATGACCGGACACTTTCTGGCGCGCCGCGTGTTTGGCCCGATTGATCGCGAACTGCCCGAGCCGCGCGGACGGCTTCTTCGATTGCTGTCGCGTTAAACAGCCGACAGTCGCGCTGAGGTTCGACGCCAAACAGCGCCCTCACGACGTCCGCTTCTTCAGGTCTTCAACGACGCCTTCAATGGCGGGCCTATCGTAGCTCCGCCTGTTGACCGCCTGCGTCCGACGGTCGACCCAAGCCTCATCGACGGCGGCGGCCTTCACAGTCAGCGCGTGGATCAGCACCAACGGCCCCGTCACAATGAGGACCCACACGCCCCACCACGGCGGCCCGGTCACGACGTTCGCCAACGTCACCAAAGTGTTCGCTGCAACAAACATCAAAACGTGACGGCGCAACCAGCGCGCGAGCAGCGATCGTGCGCCGCCTTGTGCGGGCGCCGCGTCGTCATTCGGTGAATTGTGATCAGGATCACGCAATGTCCGAGGACCTCGATGATGTCGGGAATGGAGCCCAGCTTCTGGTCTAACCGACACTATTAGCTCTGCCCGCGCACGCGTTTATCGCCGGCCGGGACAAACCCTTTCGCCATACTCCGGTAACGGTTCATTAACGCTCAGTCGGCCATCCCTACGCCTTGAGATTGCCAGTATGCCGGAGTTCCTGAGCGGCGTGGATGCGCCGTCATCGGGGGGCCGGAAAGTCGGTGCGTTCCATCGCAGGGGACTTCTGTTTTGCGTTTGCGGTGTTTTGTGTTCCTGGCCTTTGCGGTCGGCCTTGTTGCGCCGGCAGTTGCTGGCACGCGGCTGCCTGCGATCCGGACTGGCGCCGGCAATGCTGTCCCCGCCTGCACGACGCACGAGCGGCTGACGACCTTCCTGCAAGCAAACAACCCGCAGCTCGATCCCTACTACACCTCGGTTGCCCGCCAATACGAAGTTATTGGTCAGGCCTTTGGCGTGCGCTGGGACTTTGCGTTTTTCCAGATGATGGTCGAGACCAACGCACTGGCGTTTGCGTCGGGACGCAATGCCGGGCCGCGGTCAGAGCGGCGCGCACAAAACAACTTCGCGGGTCTCGGGGCGCTGTCGCCGGAAGACGTGGGTGAGCAGTTCCCGGATATGGCGTCGGGCATTCAGGCGCATCTCGAGCACGTGCTCATGTACGCCGGCCGCCATATCCCAAATCCGGTGGCCGAGCGGACGCGCAAAGTGCAGGCGTGGCGCGTTCTTGATCAATGGCGCGAACAGTTCGACCGGCCGATCACATTCCATGATCTCGGCCTTCGCTGGTCGTCGCTGAATGCGGGTTACGTCGACCGGATCGAGCAGACTGCGCGGCGCTTTTACAGCCAATATTGCCCTACGACGTCGTGGAATGAGGTCATCGCTCAGCCGGCCCCGCTCGCCCGAGCGCCGACGACACTTGCCTCCGCGTGGGTTGCACGGTCGTCCGGGACGTCTTCGTTCGATCAAGCTTCCGCGGTCGGCGGGCCGATCCAGGCGCCGAAACCACGCCTCGCGGCGCGACCGAAACGGCCCGCCTCCCGCAGGGCTCTGGCCGCTCGTCCGCGACTGCCGGTCAAAAACTTAAATGGCGGATCAGGCCCGCGCCTCGCG
>JBCBXS010000342.1:0-3017 GCA_039816475.1 Pseudomonadota bacterium
AGCGCTGTTTCTGGATTGGATTTCGGCTGTCCCATACGGCCGATCTCGCCGCGAGTCGCGGGCGCGCTGCAATGTTCCGGTCCTACGCTATCGCTACGCCGCTGTGGCGCGCCCGCACCCTTCATACTGACGCCGAGCGTCTAACGTCTGGCGACTGGCGACTGGCGACTGGGATAGTGCCGTGCGGATCGGAATGGCGTTGGGCAACAGCACATCATTGGATCACATGTGGCGGGTCGCATTGGCGTTGGGCGCCTTCCTCTGCGCGCTCGCGGCGGGTCTCAATCTGGCGCGGGCACAACTTCTCCCAGAGCCCCTAACCGTCGCCGTGCACGTCTCATCCGATCGCGACCGCTGTTACGCCCCGGGTCTTGTCGCTGCGATCCGGCACTTCACGTCGGACTTTGCTGAAGGCGTAAACCGGAACGGCGGCATTAAGGGGCGGCCGCTGACAGTTCGCTACTTCGACGACTTCGAAGACAGCGGGCGAACGGTCGAGAACGTCCGGGCCGCACTCGCCGATGAGTCGCTCGTCGCGATGCTCGGCGTTTCAAGCTCGACGCGTGGCCGCGCAGTCTTCGCCGAGCTCGGCGACACGATCCGCAAGAGCGACGTTCCGTTCATCACCGAAATGTCCGTCGACCGCATCTTCAATCGGCACCGCAACGTCTTCACGATGGCAAGTTCGGTTCGCAACGAACTCGAAGCGGTCGGTCGGACCATCGTTGAACTCGGTGCGAAACGGCCGGTCTTCGTCGGCCTCGATGATGACCGGTATTCATTCGCGCTTGAAGAAGGCATCGCGATGCAGCCGGGCGTACCGGTGTTGGCAGACCGACTGCGTATCCCGGTCGAGAACTACAAAATCAGCGAGGTGCTCGCCGCCGGGACCGCCGCGAAGATCAAAGCGCTCTCCCCCGACCTGATCGTGCTGTCGATCTATTCCGGACCCTCGGCGCGGCTGCTCGGCGAACTCGGCAAACTCGGCGTCCGCGTCCCGGCTGTGGTCCTGCTCGGGCGCATCTCAACGATCTCGCGCAAAGCCGAGGCGGAACCGTTCCGCGGCCGCCTTTATCAGATCGCGCGCGACGGCGTGCCGAACGTCGTCTCCGAGCGGCTTCGCAATCGGATCTGGCGCCAGCCGCAGGCACGGTGGCTGTTTCCGGACGTGCCGAACGACGAGACCCCAGGCTGGGCGTCGGGCGACTGCAAGACCGATGAGACGCGCGCGCCACTGCAAATCTTCGACGGATCGAACCAGCGCGCGATTGCCCGAGGGACTCAGTATCGCGACATGCTCGCGTTGATCGTCGAAGCCGCGCGCTCCGCCAAAGGTCCCGCCGAACTCGGGCGTCTTCGCGCACATATCGGTGATCGTCTGCGCAGCTTCACGCACGGCCGAGAGGTCTTGCGTGGCCTTTGGCAGGACTGGGCTTTCACCGACGCGCGGACGGCCGCCGTCAATACGCTGCTGTTGCAGAAGGACGCCGGTGATCCGTCGATTGCACTCGCGCCGCGGCAATTTCAACGCGTCGCGGGCCGCCTGCAACCGACGACAACGCTCTTCACTTCGATCGACCTGATCCGGCTCTCGCAGATTTCGACCAACGAGCAGAGTTTCGATGCTGAGTTCTATCTGACCCTGCGGAGCGAGAACGACGCGCTCAACGTCGACGATATCGAATTCACCAACGCCGTTCGCTCGCCGACGACGAAGGGCAAACTGCTGAGCATTCGCGAGATCCATTCCGGAAAGGGCAGCTCGGACTTCCCGAGTGGCGTTCGGCTCTACCGCGTTTCAGGCCGGTTCCTGTTTGAACCAGAGTTACGGCGCTACCCGTTCGACACGCAGCGGTTCTCCGTCTCGTTTCAGGCAGCGTCAACAGAGAAAGCGTTCCTCGTGCAGCCCAGCGCAGACCCGGCTGGCCGGGCGCGCGGCGCGAGCGACGGCTGGCGGATCGTCGATGCCTACGTCGGTTCCGATCAGGACATTATCCCGACGATCGGCACCTCCCTTTCAGAACAGCGGATCGTGCCGTTCTACCGCTTTAACGTGACCTGGGTCGCATCGCGGATTGCGGTTGACTACTACACACGCGTCATCATCCCGCTCGGCTTCATCCTGCTGATCACATATTTCTCGGTGTTCCTGCCGCATACGCGGTTCGAGAGCGCGATGGGCATTCAGGTTACGGCGCTGCTGTCAGCCATCGCGCTCTATCTCGCGCTGCCGAAAATAGACACCGATCAAGCGACGCTGTCCGACCGCATCTTCACGATGACCTATGCCGCCGTCGCCGCGATGATCGGGTTGTCGATCCTGAAGGATAATATGCGTGCGGAAGGTGGTTCGGCGCTGCGTACGGCTGTCATTGGCGTGCAGCGCGTGGTGTTTCCAATCGCCATCCTTGCAGCCTTCGCCTGGGTCCTGAAAGTCGGCTTCGGAGATCTCGCGGCCTTCGCGGAGCGGGTCGGGCTGAGGGTGTAAACCTCGCGTGCCGTGCAAGCCCGCGTTATCGGTCGCCGACGACAGTATAGCTGCCAGGCCTCGCGGAACGGATCGCCTCGACGAGACCAGGAATGAGGCGCTGGAAGTTCGGCAGGAGCTGATTAGAAGCCCGCAGACACACGACCGCGATGCGTCGCGAGGACAGCAGTTGCTGTGCGACGATGTTCCGATCGAGCGTCACGAAGACTTCGAAGCCTTCATCCTCCGCGGCGCTCAAGAGTAAACCGTTTTGCAGGTGTGCCAGACCCGCATACTGCGCCGTCGTGACTTCAAACCGCCGAAGGTCGTGCCGCAGGGCATGCGGCACGTTCGCATCCAACAACACCCTCAAGAGCCGACGTCGCTCGGCGCTGCCGCCACGACCAACTCGTGTGCGTGCTCGACGACACGCTGCGCGTGTTCAAGCGTCACTGAGGGATACTGGGCGATGAATTCGTGGATGTCGTATCCGGCCGCCAGATACTGGAAGAGCGTGTCCACCGGCACGCGCGTCCCGTGGAAGCACGGC
>JBCBXS010000343.1:0-3011 GCA_039816475.1 Pseudomonadota bacterium
CGGATAGAGGACGGCTGCGACGCGGCGATCGCCTTCGAAGTGTTTTGCAAACTGCATTGCCGTCTCGCACTGCCTTGCCACGCGGACATGGACCGTGCGCATGCCCCGCAGCAGTAGCGCGCTCTCGAAGCCGGCCAGATTGTTCCCGTGCGATGTGCGGAGCTTGGCGATGCGTTCGGCAAATCGCGTTGCCTCTTTTAACGTCAGCGATCCCCCGAGCACATCGGAATGGCCGTTCAGATATTTCGTGACCGAATGCATGACGACGTCCGCGCCAAGCGAAAGCGGTTGCGTGCAGACCGGCGACGCTGGTGTGCTGTCAACGGCGAGCAGTGCACCGGCGTCATGCGCAAGTTCTGAAAGCGCTGCGATGTCCGAGATCGACCACGTCGGGTTGCTCGGCGTCTCGGCCCAGATCAGTTTGGTCTCGCCGGGCTTCAAGGCCGCGCGCACGGCTTCAAGCGACGTCATGTCGGTGAACGTGATGTTGAGGCCGTGGCTCGCCGCCTCGTTCTTCATCCAGTTCCGTAGCGACCAGTACATGACGTTCGGCGCAATCACGTGGCAGGGCCGCGGCAACGCCATCAGGCAGGTGACCGCAGCCGCCATGCCTGAGGCGAAAACGCGCGTGCCCGTGCCGCCTTCGAGGACGTCAATGACGCGCTCGCACTGCATCCCGCCCGGGTGCGCGTCGCGGCTGTAAATCAAGCCGTGCCGGTAGCTCAGATCGCCCTCGCGCTCGAACGTCGTCGCCAAGTGGATCGGCGGAACAACGGCGCCCGTTTCGGGATCGATGTCGCCGCCGGCCTGCGCTGCGAAGGTTTCAGGATGAACGTTCGACATGGAACCCGTTCCGTGTTCGTCGCGGCGATGATAAGTCCGCGGGTCTTGGCGTTGTCGCTGGAGGTCTGAGCGCCCAGTTTAGTCTGCAACGCCGGCGCTCTGCGTGTACTCGTATCAACTCGGTAAGCGGTCTGGAATGTCTCAAGCCAACTCTATTTTCATCACCGGTTGTTCGTCCGGCATCGGGCGCGCATCGGCCAGAGCGATGTCGCAGCGTGGCTGGAAGGTATTTGCCAGCGCGCGCAAGGACGAGGATCTCGAGGCGCTTGCCAAGTTGCGCAACGTCACGTCGGTCGCGCTTGAACTCAAAGACCCAAAGTCGATCGAGGCCGCTGCCGAGCAGGTCCTGAGCGCGACGGATGGCAAGCTGTACGCGCTGTTCAACAACGCCGGATACGGACAGCCAGGCGCGATCGAGGACGTCAGTCCCGACGACGTGCGCGCGCAGTTCGAGGTCAACGTCTTCGGCGGGCACGATCTGATCACGCGGATTGTGCCGCACATGCGCCGCGCGGGCCGGGGGCGGATCGTCCAGTGCTCGTCGGTTCTCGGGTTCGTCGCAGCGCCCTATCGCGGGGTCTACTGCGCCTCGAAGTTCGCGATGGAGGGGCTGACGGACGCGCTCAGGATCGAGCTGCGGGAAACCGGTATCGAAGTCGTGCTGATAGAGCCCGGCCCGATCCGGTCGCGGTTCGTCGATCGCTCGCTTGAGGTCGGCAAGGCAACGCTGCCGCTCGAGACATCACCGCATGCGGACCGTTATCGGGAACTGATGGCAAGCCTTGATGCAGGCGGCAGCGAGACGTTCAAGCTTGAGCCAGACGCCGTCGCGACCAAGCTCATCATGGCGGTGACTGAGCCCAGTCCGCGCGCTCGGTATTACGTGACGACGCCAACCTATGCGGCCGCTGCGATGAAACGGGCGCTGCCGACGCGCGTCATGGACTGGATTGCCGCACGCAACTAGTCTGCGCACTTACGACACGGTCCGCGGACGAAATTTTCCGAACCGCTTTCTGAACTGTGATCGGTCGACCATCTGGAGATATCCAGCGGGGTTCTTTTCAGTCGGTGGTGAGCGCCGGTGTCATTGACGCCTGGCCGCTGCCGTGGGGTGCGAGGCGGCGTGGCGCAAACTCTTTCGACACAGGAGTGTTCAGTCGGTGAATTGCTGTCCGGAAACCTCGCCTACGAGCTGCCGGACTTTCAGCGCGATTATCAGTGGACCGAGGCGAACGCCGAGCGTCTGCTTGAAGACCTCGAGACGGCCATCGACGAGCGCGCCGAGGCGCCCGACAGCCCGCCGTACTTTCTCGGCACAATGCTGTTCTCTTCGCCCGATGAGGAACAGTCGGTCCGCTCCACGCTCATCATCGATGGCCAGCAACGCCTGATCACATTCACGATCCTTCTCGCCGTGCTGCGCGACCTGGAACGGGACAAGGCCGAGAGCCAGCGGATGCACCGAATGATTGCGGTCTGGTCTACGGATGCGGCGAAAAACGGCGACAACTTCCATCTGGCGCCCCGCTCGCAGGACCGCGGGTTCTTCTCACGAGCAATCCAGAAGCTCGGTGCAACCCGCGCTATGCGCCGGTCTGCGGTTCTGTCACCGGAGACCGTGGCGCAGCAAAACATGTGGGCTGTTCGAAACTTCTTCCTCCGGCACTTGAAGGGGCCGGAGCGAACTGACCTGCGGCGCCGGCTGGTCGATCTGATCATGGACCACACGCGTGTGATGGTCATGCGCTGCGACAACCTCGATTACGCCTACCGCATCTTTCTGACGATCAACACGCGCGGCCAGCCATTGACCGACGATGACATCGTCGTCGCGGAAGTCATCGGACCGTTGTCGCAGGAAGAACGCGCGCGCTACCAGCCGATCGCCGAACAGATCGCGCGCTATCGCTCCAAGGACGACAGCTCGCAGAATCGCGACAAGACGTTCTTCACGCACCTGATCGCGGTGCAGGGCTGGCGGCGGTCGAGCATGTTCCGCGACCTAAAGCGGGCGGTGCGGTTACAGGGCGGGCCAACCCGTTTCACCCAGGACGTGTTCCGGCCTTACGCGGAGGCCTACCTGCTGACGCGGTGTGCTTTCGACGGTCGCGCGGTCTCGCCGGAGGTGGCCGAGCGGTTTCACGGGCTCGCGCTACTCGAGCAAT
>JBCBXS010000344.1:0-2980 GCA_039816475.1 Pseudomonadota bacterium
TGCGCATCCGGTGCACCATCGCGAGTTCGACAGACCGCGTTTGCAGCACCTTCGAACCGAGCGAGGCCATCTCAAGCATCTCCTCGTAGGAGATCTTCGGCAGGCGCCGCGCCTTTTCGACGATCCGGGGGTCGGTTGTGTAGACGCCGTCGACGTCCGTGTAGATGTCGCAGACCGTTGCGCCCACCGCGATGGCGACGGCAACCGCGGACGTATCCGACCCGCCACGGCCGAGCGTCGCAATCCTCTGACGTTCCGGCTCGATGCCCTGGAACCCGGTAATGACCGCGACTTCGCCTCCCGCCAGACGCTCTTTTAGCGTGTCGGCTTCAACGGCCTTGATCCGCGCCGCACCGTGCGCCTGATCCGTAATCAGCGGGATCTGCCAACCCTGCCAGGAGCGAGCCTGCACGCCCATGCCCTGCAGGACAATCGCCATCAGCCCGGCGGTGACCTGCTCGCCTGAGGCGACCACGGCGTCGTACTCGCGCGCGTCATGCAGAAGGGAGGCATCGCGGACCCATTCGACGAGCTGGTTGGTTGTCCCGGCCATCGCCGAGACCACGACCGCGACCTGATTTCCGGCATCCGCCTCGCGCTTGACGTGCTCGGCGGCATTGCGGATGCGATCGAGGTCGGCGACCGACGTCCCACCGAATTTCATGACAACCACAGCCATGGGCCGTGACACCTCATTGATCGCGATCGCGCTGAAGGAGGGAGGCGCGCCCTCAGGTGGCGCGCTGGCCGGAACTCTTAGCCACATCGCGGAACCGCTGCAATGCGCTAAGGTCCAGCCAGCCCGCGCCAACAGCCCGCCAAACCGGGCCCAACGCACCATCGATTGCACGCCTGAAAGGCCAAGGATGCCCGCTGCTTCCGTCAAACCCGAAGAGATCGCCCAGTTCGAGGCGCTGGCGGCGGAATGGTGGGACCCGAAGGGCAAATTCGCGCCGCTGCACGATCTCGCCCCGGTGCGGATGGGTTTCATCCGCGAGGCGCTCAACGCGATGTTCGGGCTCGACCCGGACCGGATCAGACCGCTGAAAGGCTATCGCGTGCTCGATGTCGGGTGCGGCGGCGGGCTCGCGTCTGAACCACTCGCCCGCCTGGGGGCCACGGTCACCGGCATCGATCCCGGCGCCGAGAACATCGGCATTGCAAAGGCGCATGCGGTCCAACAGGGCCTTGCGATCGACTATCGGGTGACGACCGCGGAGGCGCTCGCCGAACAGAGCGCGCAATTCGATTGCGTCGTCTGCCTCGAGGTCGTCGAGCACGTCGCCGACCCGACCGCGTTCGTTGCAACGCTCGGACGGCTCGTGAAACCCGACGGCGCGATGATCCTCTCGACAATCAACCGCACGCCGAAGGCCTACGCGCTTGCGATCGTCGGCGCCGAATATGTCCTCGGCTGGCTCGACCGCGGCACGCACACCTACGACCAGTTCATCACGCCGGACGAGCTCCGGACGATGATCACGGCTGCGGGGCTCGCCCCCGGGACCGAGGCCGGCGTCGTATTCGCGCCCCTGAAAGGCGTCTGGCAACTCTCGGATGATATGGATGTCAATTACATGATGGCCGCCCGGAACGCCTCTGAGGCTGCAATCCGGGACAGCCGTTAACCGGGCGTTGACGAAAAAATCCGCGGTTCGCAGTCCGATTGGCGGACGGCTTCAAAAGATATCAATAACCAAGACCTAGGCTCCGCTCCAAACCCCCGTCCCTCGTGCGTTTGGAGTTCAAGCATGTCGCATACGGTCGCCAGAGCGTCAGTCGCGTCGCGACTCGGAATGGCCGCGTCCGGCCGGACCGGCCTTTATGTCTACGCAGCTACCCTGCTGCTTTCGGCATCGCTCCTGTTCTCAGTCCAGCCGATCTTCGCAAAGATGGTGCTGCCCTATCTCGGCGGTTCGCCGTCGGTCTGGGCCGTCGCCATGTGCTTCTTCCAGGCGGTGCTGCTGGCCGGTTATTGCTACGCTCACGCGCTGAACCGGTTCGTCTCCGTGCGCTTTGCGCCGGTCATTCACCTGTCGGTCTGCTGCATCGCGGCGCTGACGCTTCCTTTCGGCCTGCCCGGATGGGTCTCGGAGCCCGCGACCGGCAACACGTATCTGTGGCTGATCTCGGTGCTCACCATCGGCGTCGGCGTGCCGTTCTTTGCCGTCTCGGCGAACGCGCCGCTGTTGCAGGCGTGGTTTGCGAAGTCCGGCCACCCGGACGCGGCTGATCCTTACTTCCTCTACGGCGCATCGAACCTCGGCTCGCTGGTCTCGCTGCTCGCCTACCCATTCCTGATCGAGCCGCTGTTCGGCGTCGACAGCCAGCGTGCGGCATGGGCCGCAGGCTTCCTTGCGCTGATGCTGACGATCGCGGCTTGCGGCATGCTGCTGATCGCAGCGCTCCGCGGACGCGACGAAGATGGTGTCGCAGCCGGCGACATCACTAACGTCGGCGACGCGTCGGATGCAGCAGACGTCTCCAATTCGGACCGCCTCGGCTGGATCGCACTTGCGTTCATCCCGTCGGCGCTGCTCGTCGCCTTCACGACGCACATCACGACGGACATCGCATCGGCACCGTTCCTGTGGGTGATCCCGCTTGCAACGTTCCTCGCGACGTTCGTTGTCGTGTTCCGTGACACGTCCCTCATCTCGCATGACTGGGTCCTGCGGCTTCAGCCAACGCTCGTCGTCGTCACGCTGCTTCTCGTGACGATCCCGTCGCTCGTCTCCGAGATGGCGCAGGGTGGCGTGGCGTTCATCGCCTTCGTCCTGACGACGCTGGTCTGCCACCGGTCGCTCTACGACAACCGGCCGGCCGCATCGAAGCTGACCGAGTTCTATCTCTATATGTCGCTCGGCGGCGTGCTTGGCGGCATGTTCGCTGCGATCATCGCGCCGCTCAACAGCAATGCGAGCAGGCCGAGCAGAACCGCGACAGTGTTGACAGTCCAGCTGCTGCTGCTTGCCAATTC
>JBCBXS010000345.1:0-2960 GCA_039816475.1 Pseudomonadota bacterium
CGCACTTGCGCGTGGCGCTGCTCGGCGTTGGTTTCGCAGCGCTCACCGCTGCAACGGCGGCGCCCGCCCGTGCGTCCTGCAACACGATCGCGTTCGAGCGCGCGCAATTTACGGTATGCCGCTTCGATGTCGAAGACGTTGCCATCGAGATCCACTGGCGTGGCGACAACGCGCGTCCCTTCACGACGCTGAATGCTGTGACCCGCGCGCTGAGTGCGAAGGGCGATCGCATTCTGATGGCGATGAACGCCGGGATGTATCACGAGGACCTTTCGCCGGTTGGCTACCACGTTGAGGACCGGCGCAAGCTCAAGGCTGCGAATACGCGACGCGGGCCCGGCAATTTTCATCTGCTGCCCAACGGCATCTTCTTCGTCGACAAGGGGCGCGTCGGCGTTATGGAAACGCGCGCGTTCTTGAGGCGGAACCGGCGGCCGGAGTTCGCGACGCAGTCGGGCCCGATGCTGGTGATCGATGGTAAGCTTCATCCGAAGTTTCGCAGCACGTCCCAGTCGCGCAAACGACGCAACGGCGTGGGCGTGTCGCAGGACGGTCGCGCTGTGGTCTTCGTGCTTTCGAACCAGCCGGTGACGTTCCATGCCTTCGCGCGGCTGTTCCGCGACCAGCTGAAGACGCCGAACGCGTTGTTCCTCGATGGCGGATCGGTCCCGCAGATGGTGGCGCCCGGCATCAGCCGCCTGAGCTTTGCACCGGTCGGGCCCGTGGTCTCGGTGACGTCAAAGAGCCAGGCGCGCTCGAAATCGAAACGCGCGTCAACGACGCGTTAACTGTGTCTCTCAACGCAATCTAAGCGGCGGCTGGCGTACGCCCTTCGGGTTATCCCGGAGGATGCGTTGATGCAGACGGCTTCGGCTGAGGACCTGTACCCGCTGCATGGCCGGATCCGGTCGGAAGTTCGCGGCGGAGAAATCGCGATCGCGATGCGGCCGGACTGGCGGCGGATCGCAGCGTCCGGCGCGCTTGATGTGGTCCTGATCTCGATCTTCCTGCCGGGGCTCTTGAGCGCCATTCTGGCCCTGAGTACTGGATCGGCAGCGCAGTCCTTTCAGGGAATGTCCGGGCCGGCTGCGACCTTCATGAGCGAGAACGCCAATCAGATGCTTTTGCTGCTCATTGCGTTTCAGTGCGCCGCACTCGCGATCATGCTGCCGGGGGCCTGGCGCAAGCTGACGCGGTTGTTCATGCGCCGGGCGATCTCGATTTCTGATGGCGCGGTTGTCGTCGACGAACACCGGTTTGGGTGTCACCAGCGCTGGCAACTTCCCGTCTCCGAGTTCATGGGCGTTCGGCGGGCACGGCGGCAGGCTGCGTGGTCTGACACCACCGTCCTTGAACTGGCGCATCGCGACCCCGCGCGGACCGTGGTGCTTTATGCAGCCCCGGTTGTGCCCCCGAGCCTGTGGGAGGCGTTCGCGCGCAAGCTTGATCGTCCGTTGATCGATGGCGCGAACTTCGGCCGGTTGGTCTACCTCCCCGCCGAAGGCTCAGCGGAAGTCGACGTGCGCCGCGAAGCGACCACGGCTGAGGCGAAGAGCAGCGACGAGCTCGCGCGCGAACTCGATCTCTGGCTCGCGCGGGCCCCGCGCGCCTTTGCGGTCGCGCGCGACGGTGCCGACGTTGCGATTACGTTCACCGCGCGGCGTGCGAACAGCGAACTCGGGCGGCTGCTCTTCCTGAGCCTCGGGATGCTGATGGTCGTCGGCCTCGCCTTGTCGTTTGGCTTCGCGCCCACAGCGACCGAGGCCGTCTCGACCCGCGCGATCCCCGCTGCCGGTTCGCCCGACTGGATCGAGCAGGCCGTTCGGTTTGTCCTGTCTGCGAAGTTCCTCGCGCTGTTGGTCTGCGTTCCGGCGATGCTGTTGCCGATGTTGTTCGTTGCCAGGTGTGGTGTTCGACGAAACCGGGATCTGGCTCGCCGGCACCTGGACGCATCGCCTGTGGCCAGACCACGTCGCCCGCGCGCTGCGGTTTGATGAGATCGTCGCGGTCGAGGAGCGGACGCATTCGCCCGACCGCGATGATGACGACGACACGCCCTTCGAGCGTGATGCGCTGCGCGCCAGCGGTTTGGGAAGCCTGATTGTCGTCGAGGGCGCCAGCCAGCGCATGGAACTCGGTGCAGATTTGCCGCCTGCAGACCGACAGTGGCTTATCCGTCTGATCGCGCTTCGCCGCGCGCAATTCATGGCGCAGCGGGTTGCCGACAACGCAGGCTGGTCATGCACGGACGTCCCGGCCTGACGTCATCGGCAGGTGCTGCGCCTTTCGCTTGGCGCGGCTGCCGATTACGATCGCGGTCAATCCCGTCACACGATCACGACAAGCGAACATCCAAATGAGCGAGCCAGCAACAGCGCCTGAGATCCTTGAAGGCATCCGGTCCTGGGTGGAGATCGAAAGCTTCTCGTCGGATGCGGCGGCCGTAAACCGGATGATGGATCGCGCCGTAGCCGACTGGCGCGCGACGGGCATCGACATCGAGCGTGTCTCAGGCCGCGACGGGTTCGGAGATCATCTGTTGATGTCGGAGCCGGATGCCGATCCGGGCGTAAAGGGCATCCTCGTGCTCTGTCACCTCGACACCGTGCACCCGATCGGGACGCTTGCCGACGATCTGCCGTTCCGCACCGACGGTGACAAAGCCTACGGGCCGGGGATCTACGACATGAAGGGCGGGGCCTACCTCGCGCTACAGGCCTATCGTGAGATCACGACGGGTTCGGCGAAGCCGCGGCTGCCGCTGCGGTTTCTCTATACGGCTGATGAAGAGGTTGGCTCGAACACGTCGGTTGATCTCATCAAGCGCGAAGCCGGTCGGGCGAAGTACGTGCTCGTCACGGAGCCAGCCCGCGATGGCGGCCAGATCGTCTCGGCGCGAAAGGGCGTCGGGCGGTACACCATCCATGCCGAAGGTCGGCCGGCGCATTCCGGATCACGCC
>JBCBXS010000346.1:0-2943 GCA_039816475.1 Pseudomonadota bacterium
GGCGGCCGCGAGCGCGTTCGCGGCGATCAGCTCGACGCCGAAGTCACGCACGTCGTCCGGATGCGCTTCCGCGACGACCTCAACGAAGACATGCGGCTGACAATGCCCGGCCGAACCTTCGAAATCACAGCGGTGATCGACGAAGGCGAGATGCGGCGTTGGGTCAAACTCCTCTGCATCGAGCGCCGCGCATGAGGCTCTCAGCAAACATCCGGCGCCGCGCGCGCCGGCGCGCCACCGCGCTCGACATCGTCATTGCGCGAGTGATCGCCGGCGCAACCGAACGCCATCGCCGCCACCGCGCACATCGCGATGGCAGCCCAACCGCCGACCGGCGCTCCCGCCGGTTTGGCATGTTTCGCAATCGCCGCGCTGAAGGAGACGACTGATGCCAAACGCCTCCTGGGCGCTGCAGCGCGCCGTTCATGCGACGCTGACGGGCGATGCCGACCTGACGACGCTGCTCGGCGGCACGAAGGTCTACGACTACGTCCCGCGCAATGCATCATTTCCCTACATCACCTTTGGCCAGTCGACCGAGCGTGATTGGTCAACCGGCGGCGACGAAGGCCACGAGCACGTCGTAACGCTGCGTGTCTGGTCCGATGCGCGCGGCCGCAAGCAGATCCAGTCGATCGTCAATGCCGTCCGCGCCGTGTTGCACGACGCGAGCCCCGCGTTGACCGGTCACCGCCTGATCAACCTCCGCCATGAGTTCACCGAAGTCCGACGGACGGGCGACGGCGAAACCCTCCGCGGCCTCATTCGCTTCCGCGCCGTCACCGAGCCGAAGACTTAAGCCCCCCGCGCACGGTCGCGCTCGCCGATGACCTCCGCGCTTTTCACTTCCAGCCACGCATCTCGAAGAAGGACACCACCATGGCCGCCCAGAAGGGGAAGGATCTGCTGCTCAAGATCGATCCGGCGAAGTCTGGAACGTTTCAGACGGTCGCCGGACTGCGCTCACGCAGCATCGCGTTCGGCACTGAGACGGTCGACATCACGCATCAGGAATCTGACGGACAGTGGCGAGAGCTGCTGGCCGGCGGTGGCGTGCGGACGGCACGGCTCTCTGCCAGCGGCATCTTCAAGGATGCCGAAAGCGACGGACATCTGCGCGCGGCATTCTTCGCCGGTGACCTCGTCGACTGCCAGATCGTGATGCCCGACTTCGGCGTCCTTGAAGGCCCATTCCAGGTGACCAGCCTCGAATGGACCGGCCGCCACGACAACGAACTGACATTCGAGATCGGCCTCGAATCCGGCGGCCGTATCGCGTTCACCGCCGCCTGATCACCGAGAGGAGACTGACCATGGCCAATCCCCATCGCGGCGAGATCAGCGCCCATCTCGACGGCAAGCCCTACCGGCTTTGTCTGACACTCGGCGCGCTTGCAGAGCTTGAAGCCTGTTTCGGCGATGAAGACATGCTGGCGTTAGCCGAGCGGTTCGCCGCCGGCCGCTTGAAGGCACGTGACGCGATCCGCGTCCTTGGCGCCGGGCTTCGCGGTGGCGGCAACGACATCTCAGATGAGATGGTCGGCCGGATGCGCGTCGAGAATGGCGCTGCTGGCTTCGTTGGGATCGTCGCCGAGTTGCTGAACGCGACGTTCGGGGCAGAAGGCAGCGAGGGCGACGTCTCCTCCGACGCCGAGCCGCTCCGCGCGTCTGCCGATCCGGACGCCGGAGGTCACCGCGTCCGTGACCCTTTCCCTGGGATGAGGTGATGGCCTTCGGGCTCGGCGTCCTGCGCCTCTCACCGGCTGAGTTCTGGGCGATGACACTGCCGGAATTGAAAGCGGCGGCGGGCCTGGGCGGGCGAACAGGCACGCAGGCCCCAACGGCCGACAGCCTTGAACGCCTGATGGCCCGCTTCCCCGACGCGCCGCCGCACACCCATCGGAGCTGCGAATGAACAACGCTGACGAAACCTATACGATCGACTTCGTCGCAAACACCGACGCATTCGAGCGCCAGCTCTCCAACGTGACGCGCCTCGGCCAGGGCTTCGGCCGATCGCTGTCGCGCGCGTTCGCCGATATCGCGATCAAAGGCAAAGGCGTCGGCGACGTCCTGAAGTCACTCGCCCTCAAGCTTTCAGACCTGGTTCTCAAAGCCGCATTCCGACCGCTGGAAAACGCGTTTGGCGGGGTGATGCAGGGGCTGTTTTCGGGCTTTGCTTTCGCAAACGGCGGCGTCGTCCAGAACAGCATGCCCGTGCCGTTTGCCCACGGTGGGCTCGTGACGCAGCCAACGCTTTTTCCGATGGCCGCGGGGCGAACGGGCCTGATGGGTGAGGCGGGGCCTGAGGCGATCATGCCGCTTGCCAGGGGGGCTGACGGACGGCTCGGCGTTCGCGCGGGCGGTGCGTCTGCGGGCGGCGGGTTCAACGTCACGTTCAACGTCTCGACGCCCGATGCCGAAAGTTTCCGCCGCTCTGAGACCCAGGTCGCCGCCATGCTGAACCGCGCGGTGTCGCTTGGCCAGCGCAACCTCTGACGCACGCGTCCGCGTCCCGAAAAGGACTGCCCATGACCTTCCATGATGTGCGCTTCCCGACCGCGATATCACGTGGTGCGACGGGCGGCCCGGAACGCCGCACGGACATTGTCGTGCTCGGCTCGGGCCGCGAAGAGCGCAACACGCGCTGGGCCGACTCCCGGCGTCGGTACAACGCGGGCTATGGCGTGAAAGCGCTGGATGATCTCCACGATGTGATCGCGTTCTTCGAGGCGCGTCGCGGGCGGCTCTACGGCTTCCGCTGGCGCGATCCGATGGATTGGAAGTCGTGCCCACCCGAGCAGGTGCCATCGCCAACGGACTGCGAGATCGGTATCGGCGATGCGGCGACCGACACGTTCCAGCTGATTAAAACCTACGCGGATGCCAGCGGCGCCTGGCCGAGGCCGATCACAAAGCCGGTCGCAGGTTCTGTCCGCGTTG
>JBCBXS010000347.1:0-2918 GCA_039816475.1 Pseudomonadota bacterium
CGTGGTTCTTGCCGAGCAAGAACCACGCGTACGGTCTCTCAGCCCGTGGCCTTGCGATCGGGACTGCAAGTTCGCGCGGCGAGGAGTTTCCCGAGTTCCAGAAATTCTGGATCGAGGAGCCAGCGCTGGGCGCGCGTGAGATCGTTGTCCATGCGCTGCTCGACAGCCAGTCAACGACAGGTGCCTACCGCTTCCGGATCAGGCCGGGTGTCGAGACGCTCATCGACACTGACGTCACGCTTTTCCCCCGCCGCGATCTTGCCGAGATCGGCATTGCGCCACTCACGAGCATGTATTGGCTGGGCCCGATCGCGCAGCCGCGTTCATTCGACTTCCGCCCGCGCGTGCACGATTCCGATGGGCTTGCGATCCTGAACGGTAATAGCGAGCGCATCTGGCGGCCGATCAACAATCCGGCGGCGCTGCAGATCAGCGTCTTTGTCGATGACGCGATCGGCGGCTTCGGGTTGATGCAGCGCGAGCGCGGGTTCGATGCCTATCAGGACCTTGAGGCGCGCTATGAACGCCGGCCGAGCCTCTGGATCGAGCCGAAGTCCGGCTTCGGGCCCGGCAACATTATTCTGGTCGAGATCCCGACTGAAAACGAGGTCAACGACAACGTCGTTGCGTTCTGGCGGCCGAAAGAACCGGTCAGGGCTGGAAACGCAACAAGCTTCTCCTATCTGATGCGCTGGCGGGACCGCGCGCCGACGATCGAGCGCGGCCCCTGGGTGACGTCGTCCCGGTCCGGGCAGGCGCTCGTCGACAAGGCGGCCATCCGCTTTGTGGTCGATTACGTCGATGCCACGCTGTTCGAGGGCGAAGAGATGCCCGAGGCGAAGGTGACGGTGTCGGGCGGCGAGGTCGTCTCACCGCTCGTCCAAAAGAACCCGGAAACAGGCGGCCTTCGAGCCACGTTCCTTTTCAAGCCTGGCAACCGCGATCGTGCCGATTTGCGTCTGAACCTTGGAAGCTGGGCCGGGCGGACGCCTGAGACCTGGATCTACCGATGGACACGGCCATGAGGATTGAAACGGCAGCGCGGTCGTCCGCGCCCGACAAGTGGTGGTACCGCGACCGCGAGGTCCGGCCATCGACGTCGCTTGATATGCCGACGCAGAACCTGGCCCGCCGCGCGGAGGGTCGGGACAAGCGCCGTGCCCGCCACGCACGATTGAGCCTCGGCCAGCGCCTGACACTGGTTGTTGTTCTGGCGCTTACAGTCGCCATGACGTGGTACTTCGCCGACGGTCTGGCCGATGCGCTTGCGCTGACGAACGGTGCAACAACGATCCATCACGTGTTCCTGTGGATCGCGACGGCAGCGTTCGGCTGGATCGCGTTTGGCGCTGCGGTCGCAATTGTCGGTTCCGTCGCGCTCCTGCTTCAACGCGGACACGACAACCT
Organism: Pseudomonadota bacterium; assembly: GCA_039816475.1. Taxonomy (GTDB): domain Bacteria; phylum Pseudomonadota; class Alphaproteobacteria; order Rhizobiales; family Hyphomicrobiaceae; genus JBCBWG01. The sequence continues at coordinate 1,408 of JBCBXS010000347.1, forward strand.
GCAGGCAGCCTCCGTCGAAACGCCGCTGACGGCTCGGACGGCGTTGCTGTTCCCGGTCTATCATGAGGACCCGCATGGCATTGCCGAGACCATCTTGGACCTTGCCGCCGAACTGAAAGCCGCCGACCGGTTGAACAGCTTCGCGTTCTTCGTCCTGAGCGATAGTCAAAGCGATGAGGCCCGCGCCAATGAACACGCCGTCTTCGCGCGGCTCGGCCAGGACATCTCCGTGCCGGTCGTCTATCGCAATCGCGCCCGGAACACGCACAAGAAGTCCGGCAACATCGCCGACTGGGTGATGAGCTTCGGCCGCGTCTATCCGCAGTTCATCGTGTTTGATGCCGACAGCGTCATGCGCGGCGAGACCGTGATCCGGCTGGCCGCCACCATGCAGTCCCATCCGGGCACCGGGCTCATTCAGACGGTGCCGCGCATGATCCGCGCCGGCACCATCTTCGCGCGGCTGCAGCAGTTCGCAAACAACCTGTTCGCACCGGTTTCGGCTGCGGGGTTTGCGGCCTTCCAAGGTGCGTCAGGCAACTACTGGGGCCACAACGCGATCGTCCGCACGCGCGCGTTTGCGTCGGCTGCCGGTCTGCCCGTCCTCGAAGGCCGGCCCCCGTTTGGGGGGCCGATCCAGAGCCACGACTTCGTTGAAGCCGCGCTCCTGCGTCGTTCGGGATGGCGCGTGGCTCTCATCACCAGCCTCGACGGCAGCTACGAGATGAGCCCGCCGACGCTCATTGAAGTTGCAAAGCGCGACCGCCGCTGGATGCAGGGCAATCTCCAGCATCTGGGTGTCATCAGCGGCCGCGGTCTCGCGCCGATCAGCCGGCTCCATATGGGCATTGGCATCTTCGCTTATCTGTCGTCGGCGCTTTGGCTCGTCATGATCCTGTGCGGGCTCTATCTGCTGCGCGCCGAGGAGATGCGCTCCGTCGCCTACTTCAGCGAAAACCGCGTGCTGTTTCCAAACTGGCCGGTGTTCGACCCCGTTGCCGGTCTGCGGCTGTTGGGCCTGACGCTGCTGGTTGTTTTCACGCCGAAGATCCTCGGGCTCGTCGTCGAGCTCTGGCGAAACGGGCAGGGGCGGCACCGCCTCAGCGAGACCTTAATGCTGGTCCGCACGTGGGTGATCGAGCTGGTGGTCTCGGCGCTCTACGCGCCGGTCTACATGCTGCTGCAGTGCCGTGCGCTGGGCGCAATCCTGCTGCTTGGTCGGGCGTCAGGGTGGGACGCGCAGGACCGCGAAGGCCAGCGGATGCGGTTTGCCGATGCGGTGCAGTTCCACCGTTGGCACGTCGTCATCGGACTGGCGCTTGGCGGCTTCTGCGCGATGTCGTCCTGGTATGCGGTGGCGTGGCTGAGCCCGATCGTGCTCGGCCTCGTGCTCTCGCCGGTGCTGACCTACGTCACGTCACAGCGTCTCGGCGCTGCCGCAGCGAGGTCGGCCCGCGCGTAATTCCCGTCAGATCGCGAGGTACTCCTTGCGGAGGTCTTCGTTGTCGAGG
>JBCBXS010000348.1:0-2894 GCA_039816475.1 Pseudomonadota bacterium
TCCGGCAGTACTTTACTGCCGGATTTCGGGCCGGATGCCCTCGAGCAGATAGCGCAGGTGCCCGGTCAGCGGATAGTTGCGGAGGACGGCGTGCTGGTCCTGGGCGAGGTCGCGGAGGCCGAGGACCGTCAGCCCAGCGCCGAACAGCGTGAGCCAACCCAGCACCGGGCTCCAGTCATCGAAAAAGATGAGCGTCAGAACGCCAGCAGCCGTCGCCGTGGCGACGAGCGCGAAGGGCAGATAGCGGATCGGCAGCTGGCTCATTTTGGTGAAACCTTTGGCGCGCGGTTTGCAGCACCGCGTGCATGGCAACGTCACGACAGTTGGTTGAACGCGCGAACGGCGGTTTCCGACCCATCGGCGACCGCAGTGCGGACCTGGGCCTGGCGGCAAACGGTCGAACGCGCGCAGCCGAGCCGACTGCGCGCGGAACCATTACCTGTGCGTTGGACGCCGCCGATCGAGATCAGAGCTCGTTCGGGCCCGGCCGACGATTTGCGCGCGGCGTTGCGTTCGACCCGGACGGCGGACGTGCCGAAGGCGGCAGCGGGAACGCAGGTGCCGTGCCACCGGGACGCGCCTTCCGCGCTTTATCAGCTCTCAGGCCTTCCGAGATGAACATCAGACGGCCATCGCCGAGCTCCGCAACGGAATATTCGATCTCCGTCACAGCACCGTTGACCTCGCAGATGCCGCGCGCCCGCGCGACCTGACGACCCCTCGCGCCCGAGACCGGTTTCCGGTCCGTCGCGCTGCGGCCCTTACACCACTTCGCCTGGTCTTTCAGCAGGCTCTCGAGGCCGGTCACGGCGTTGAACTTGCTGTTGCGAAGCACAAGCATGCCGCCGTAGGTGCCGTTGTCGTAACGCCAATTGACGGGGAAGAAGCGGAAGACGTTTCGTTCTTTCGGCAGGATCTGATAGCGGACCTTGGCGCGCGAGAGATATCGCGTTGCAAGGTCCAGCGTTTCGCCGCGCGAGACGAGCGCCTTGTTGCGGTTCAGGCTCGGCTTCGCTGAGCCCGAACCGAACGCGCCGTCGTTACTTCGGTTGTTCGGTAAGGGGGTCCTCGCCCCGCCACCGAAGGCCCCGTCGTTTCTATTCGCCGTGATAGTCTTGCGATACCGCCGCCAGCAGCGGGTTGCGACTTGGGCTGCGCGCCGCGTGCCGGTCAGGCGATAGCGGGACGTTCCGGTCGCGGAGCGCACGGCCATGATGTTCCCCTGCATGATCGCGCGGAGACCATTGCGCGAGCGGCCGAGATCTATGAAGGCGCTCCGCCCACGGAACCGCGCGTTCGTGCGCATGATCTCGCGACCATCGACGATAAGTGTCGCCGGAAACTTCGTCTCTTTCCGCTGAGGCCAGTCTTTCCGGTAAAACTGGATCGACCAGTTCCCGGAGTTGTAGGCGATCAGATAGACTTCCATGCCGCTCTTGTAGACGGCACGCGCGCTGCAGTGATTGAAGGTGCCACCCTTCGTCGTCACCGCATTGATCGTCCAGTTCCCGGCCTTGCCGAACTGCGTGGACTTCACCTGCGCCATGGCGATGGTCGGGACCGCCACGGCAACAGCCAGTCCGAGGCCGGCAAGCCTAAGTGTGTTTCGCATCCGTTGCATGCCTCCAGTTGCACTTCACGCGGTGCGCCACCACGGAATAACCCTAACGAATTTTCGGATCGGGTGAACCCTCTGGCCCCGAATTGTCACGCCTCTGCGTCGGTTCTGATGCAACCGTGATCCCGCATCCACGTCTTGGGGTGAGTTGCAAAGTTCGTGCGCGCTTGAGCCAGGCCTTGCGCGCGCAGTGGAGCGGCGGGATCGGACAACCGAGCGCACCGGGGTGGCGTTGCGCGCGTGTGGACGCTCGGGCATCATTTGGCGCCCGCGGGTGGCTCCGACCTGGAGCACACCCGCCATGTCTTAACCAAAGGACGAACCCTTGACCGCTTCCGGCGGAGATCAAATGCTGTCGGTTGCCGTCTGGCGCGGTCGCGACGACGGACGCTACGCGACCTACGACGTGCCGCGACAGGCAAATCAGACTGTCCTCGATGTCGTCACGCACATTCAACGCGAGATCGACCCGACCCTTTCGTATCGCTTCGCGTGCCGCGTCGGCATGTGCGGTTCGTGTGGGATGACGGTGAACGGCCGTCCGCGATGGACCTGCCGCACGCACGTTGCGACCGTCGTCGAAGACAACACGCTCCGACTGGGCCCACTCGCCAACCTGCCGCTGATCAAGGACCTCGTCGTCGACATGACGCGCTTCTTCGAGAAGTGGCAGCGCGCAGGCGGCGCGTTCGTGCCTTCGAGAACGCGCGACGACGACATCGAGCGCATCTCGCCTGACACACCAGGACGCGTCGCAGCCGACGCGGCTGTCGAATGCATCAACTGCGGCGTCTGCTTTGCCGCCTGCGACACGGTGCGCTGGAACGACGTCTATCTCGGCCCGGCTGCACTCAACCGGTCTTGGACGCTTGTGAATGACACGCGGGACGGAGGTCAGGCAGCGCGGTTACAGAAGATCGCGGCGGAAGGCGGTTGCACCGCATGTCACTCGCACCAGTCCTGCGAACAGCATTGTCCCAAGGGACTGAACCCGACCGCTTCGATCGCAGGCCTCAAGCGCCGCACGATGTCCGCTTATCTACGCGGCGAACTCAAAGGCGAAACGGCGTCATGAAGGCCGCCCGCCTCTACGTCCTGCAACGTGCGTCGGCAGCCCTGCTCGCCCCGTTCGTGCTCGGGCACCTCGCCGTCATGTTCTATGCGACCGGGTCGTCGCTGACGGCGGCTGACATCCTCGGGCGCACGTCGGGCAGCATCGGCTGGGCTCTGTTCTACTGCGCGTTCGTCATCGTCGTCGCCGGGCACGGCGCCATTG
>JBCBXS010000349.1:0-2885 GCA_039816475.1 Pseudomonadota bacterium
GTAGCGCGTTTGCAGTCTCCGCGTTCAGTGGCTCGGTCGTATTCGCTCATTGCGCTCGCACTGAGGACCTGAGCCAGCGGCTTCGGTCGGTAGAGCTCCCAGAACCTCATGATGCACAGTTCTCGTTTACTTGAGAAATTCCGAAGTTCTTTGCTTTCGTCATAACCCAATGCTTTCGCGCGGCGGCAGATTTCGGGGTCGTCGCCAGCTGCGAACGCAGTCTCACCAGTCGGGACGAATGCCATTGTAAGAAACAACAGTGCGAGACCCCCAACCGTCGCCATTACTCTCGTTGTTCGGATGCACGGCTCGGTTCCCAGCTTGCAAAGACAAGTCATGAAAATGACGTCCCCTGCCAAATTTTCAGATGTCAAGAGACTAACATCGATTTGATGACACATACGAACGCCATCCTCAGCACGGCCCCTATTCCGTTCCGGGTCACGAACCGAAATTCTGAGCTACTGCGGAACGGGGTAGCGGTGGACCCAAGAGCGGAACTGAGAAATGTTCAAGCCGCACACTGTGCCTCTATGCCTGCACTCAACTCCGCCATCTCTTCAAACAACCGGTTTGATGTTTGTATTGTTTGGCCCGCCAATCCCGCGACAACTGGGCGCGGTTTCTTTTGCTTGGCGGTGCGTTCCAAGAGAGATCGAACCCCTGAATTTGCCGTTGGTCACGCGGCGCAAGCGCGCGTGAGGTGGGTCGATCCTTCGTTTCGTTTACCGCTGAAACACCGCCAGCCATGTCCATCGTCCCCGCGTTGCGCCGGGCTTAGGCCACGCTGGAGCACTCATCGGCTGCGTGGCGGAGCGCCAGCACCGCGCAGCCTCAGAAACCGTGAACAAAGTGTTCAGGGAGCCGTGGTAGCGTCGGAGCGACGCGGATGTTGCCGGCGGGGGCCCATTTTCGATGTCGAGTAAGTTGTCGTTGCCGAAGGATCAGATCCCGATCCTGCTACTCGAGGGCATCTCGGACCGCGCCGTGAAGGTCCTCACCGACGCCGGATACCGCAACATCGAGCGCCTCCCGACCGCACTCGATCCCGCCGAGTTGCGCGAGAAACTGGCCGGCGGTGTGCGCATGCTCGGCATCCGCTCGCGCTCGCGCATCACCAAGGACGTCATCGACGGCAACCGTTCGCTTATCGCAATCGGCTGTTTCTCGGTCGGCACCAACCAGGTCGACCTCGACGTTACGCAGTCGATGGGCATCCCTGTATTTAACGCACCGTTCGCCAATACGCGCAGCGTCGCAGAACTCACGATCGCCGAAGCGATCATGCTGCTCCGCGGCATCTTCCCGAAATCGAACGCGGCCCACCAGGGCGGATGGCTCAAAACCGCTAAAGGCTCGCGCGAAATCCGCGGCAAGAGCCTCGGCATTATCGGTTACGGAAACATCGGATCGCAGCTCGCCGTTATCGCCGAGGCGATGGGCATGCGCGTGCTCTATCACGACCAGTCTGCAAAGCTTCAGCATGGCAACGTGATGCCGATGGCGACGCTTGAGCATCTGCTGACCGGTTCCGACATCGTCTCGCTGCATGTGCCCGAGACCGACGAGACCAAGAACATGATCGGCGCGCGCGAGATCGCGATGATGCGGCCGGGCTCGTTTTTCATCAACAATTCGCGCGGTACCGTTGTCGATCTTGATGCGCTGGCAGACGCGCTCAGGAGCGGTCACCTTGCCGGCGCCGCCGTCGATGTTTTTCCGGTCGAGCCGGCCTCAAACACCGACAAGTTCGTCTCGCCGTTGCAGGGCATCGACAACGTCATTCTGACGCCGCACATCGGCGGCTCCACGGAGGAAGCCCAGGCGCGGATCGGAACGGAAGTCGCGCGCAAGTTCGTCGAATACTCCGACATCGGCTCGACGGTCGGCTCGGTCAACTTCCCGCAGGTGCAGTTGCCGGAGCGGCTGCGTGGCTCGCGCTTCATCCAGGTCCAGCGCAACCTGCCGGGACAGCTGCAGCGGCTGAATGAGATCTTCGCCAAGCGCGACATCAACATCTCAGCGCAGTTCTACCAGACGGCAGGCGAGCTCGGTTACGTCGTCCTTGACGCTGACACGCATGTTGCTGATGCCGGCGAGATCCTCTCGGAGATCCGCGCGCTCGAAGGCACGATCCGGGCCCGTGTCGTCCATCGCCGCCGCTTCCCGCGCGACTAGCGGGATCGCACCCGGTTTTCGGGTGCTTGAAACAATCGGCAACATTCCATCGGGCTCAATCGCAGGCGCCGAGCTATTCGTTTCGCGGGACGCTAAAGCTGACAGGATGTCGCGTATCGAACGCCGAAGTTGGTGCGGGCGTGGCGCTCATTTTTTGAAACAAGCTGCAATAATCTGCCGAGCCCAATTGGGGCACAAAATAGGCACCGCAGAAGTCTCCCAAACTGCCACAACTTAAAGCGTCGCGACTGGCCAACGGCTCGCGTGAAAATTGTGATGGGCGTGCTGCCATGCCGCCAAGGTGTGGTCTTGCGCAGCCATGAGCACTTTGCATGGCGCGCGAAGTTCCAGCGCTAACATGTTGACGTTGCTGTGCTCCCCATGATCAGTCGCGCCGCCGGAACGGGGAGACCCAGTTCACACGATGGCGAAACGAGTTTCGGTGTTTCGATCGGGCGGTGAAAGAGGGCTTAAGGCCGTCCGCCGATCGCGCCATCGCATGTAAGGAGGCTCTTTTGAGAACCTTCCTCCTCAGCGCAGTGTTTGCGTTGACAACGACATTAGGGCTTGGGGCACCTGCCCAGGCAAAATTCAAGGTCGCTATTGAGACGGCGCCTGCCGTCGAAACCGTCGCCGTTAAGTCGTCGGCTGCGACCCGCAAAGCAAAAAAGAAGCGTTACACCAATTCCAACTGGAAGCGTTCGCGC
>JBCBXS010000034.1:0-13928 GCA_039816475.1 Pseudomonadota bacterium
TCTGAGCGCGCATGTCGGGATGCGCTTCGAGATAGCGCTCGACACGTGCCCGGTCAGCATCGTCGAGCGTCCCCATGTGATACCAGGGCAGCAGCAGCTCGACCTCTTCGCGCTCAGACATCGGGCTCTGGCCGGTCTCATGCGGTGTCATGACGGCCTCCCTTCTGAACGGCTGTCGGTTGCGCCGCGCGATGTTGCGGCCGTGGTTCGGGACACCGGCGCATTACGGCCAGCCCCGGTCGATACCGGCTTCGCTGAGAAGCTCGGACAGTTTCTTTCGCGCATAGAACAGGCGCGTTTTGACGGTCGCGTCGGGTATGCCGACGATCTCGGCGACCTCGCTGATGCCCTTCTCCTGGAAGTAGACGAGGTCGATGATCTCGCTGTGGTCGGCCGACAGCTTCGAGATGCAGTCGCGAAGGGCTGCAGCCTTGTCCGACTTCTGCGCCGTAACCTCAGGCGTGTCGCCGTCGTCTTCGAGTTCGTTGGCTTTATCGTCGTCCCACGACGCTTCGCGCCGCTTTCGCAACGTGCTGATGGCGCGGTTACGCGCAATCGTGAGCAGCCAAGTTGTGACGGCCGATCGGCCTTCGTAGCGACCTGCATGGCGCCACACCTCCAGAAACACCTCGTTCGTGATCTCTTCCGCGACGGCTTCGTTGCGCACGAGGCGCGTGATGAAGCGGAAGACACCGGTTCGGTGCCGCACGAAGAAGTCCTGGAGCGCCGTCTGGTCTTCGGCGCGGATCCGCTCGATCAGTTCACGATCCTGCATATCCGCGGCGCGTCGCATTCGGCCGGTTTCTTCGTCGGACACTTGCTTGGTCGCGAGCATGGGCGGATCGGTTCAAACGGACTTAGCTTTCAGGCGTCTGCAAATAGCAGAAACAGTGTTTCCTTTCCGTCAAATGCATCGAAATCAAGTAATTGGCGGGCGTTCGGCAAGCGCAAACAGGATAAAACGTAATTATTTCAAGGTGATAGAAAATTTTCTGCTCGATCTTCGAACCAATCGGTGAGGGGCGGCGACCCATTGATCAACCGGCGGCGATGACCGTCGGCCCAGATCCAAAGCCCCTAAGGCGCCAGCAGGGCGCCGAACCGAACGGAGACGAAAAATGACACCGACCCTGACCCGCAGCATGAAGGCCCTTGGCGTTGGCCTCGCAGCTTTCGGAACTGTTGCCGCCACGAATGTCGCAACGACGACGACGGCAGAAGCCAAGCCCCGCGTTTCACTGAGCTTCCACGTGGGCCATCCGGGCTTCTATGCCCACGGCGGTTACGGCTACCACGGCCACTACCGCCCGTACCGTCCATGTCGCTGGCTGCGCCGCAAGGCACGCCGGACCGGCAGCTCCTACTGGTGGCGCCGTTACCGCCGCTGCATGTGGCGGAACTACTAATCGCTGATTGCGATCGGTTGGCGGTTCAGAGCTCGCCCCCCGGCTCGTGACCGCCATCGGCGCGTACTTCAACAGCGCCCCATCCGAAGTGCGTGCCCGTCCGGCAGCGTCAGTCGCTGCCGGATGTTTCGCGTTTTGGCTCTGGCGTCGTAGCAGCTCGCTGGACCCGCGCGATCCCAAGCTCGAAATCGACCTGAACCGGGTCGGCGACGCCCAGACGCGCGCGATACACCTGCATGTTCGACATCACCTTCTGGACGTACAGCCGCGTCTCCTCGAAGGGGATCTTGTAGACCCAGTCGAGCGGATCGATCTTGGCCGATCTCGGATCACCCCGCTCGCGAAGCCACTGACGCGTCCGGCCGGGACCGGCGTTATAGCTCGTGAGCGTCAGGATCGTATTACCGCGCACCACCTGGCTTTGTTCAGCAATGTAAGCCGCCGCGATGCGCGCGTTATAACTCTCGTCGCTCAGCAGCCGCTTGATCTCGCACTTCATGCGGTAGTTGCGACAGACGTGGCGCGCCGTGATGGGCATCACCTGCAATACGCCACGTGCGCCGACCCGTGAGACGATCTTGGTGTTGAACTCGCTCTCCTGCCGCGCAATCGCAAGAAGCAGTTCAGCGTTCGGCGGTGGGCGCAGCGGATCGAACGCGGGCAGGCGGTGGATCGGATAAGAGTAGATGTAGAGCGCGTGACCGCGCGCAACCCCGGCCTTGCCCGCGCGCACCGCGATCTGGCCGTCGCCGAGCTGCTCTGCGAGTTCGGCTGCGAGGACGATTTCGCCGGCTGACTTTACCCGCCACGTGAACTCACCGAACAGCCCGCGGACGCGGCCGCGCGAGAGGCCGGCCTTGTCGGCGATGATCCCGGCCTTGATGACGTCGCGCGCTTTGAAGGCCGAAACGTCAGCGTCGGTCGGAAGCTCGGGGAGCGGCAGCGTGAGCGCGCGATTGGCAGGGCGCATGGCAACGCGGGCGAGCGCACCATGAAACGTGTCGCGGAACTGAGCCGCTTGACTGAAGGACTGCTCTGCCGCGTCGTCGCGACCGGCGATGCGGTGCGCGCGACCAATCCAGTAATGCGACTTTGCTTTGCTGAGCGGCCCGTCAGAGGCCTCCATCCGCGCATTGAAGTGTTCGAGGGCGACTTCGGGCTTTTTGAGGTACCGGAGTGCGAGCCAGCCGGCGACGAAGCTCGAGCGCTTCCGCGCATTGATGTCGTCGGGCCGCGCATCTTTCACGGCGGCGTACGCGCGCTTGTAGTCCTTCTCGCGGATGAGCTTGAACGCGATGTCGCGCCGTGTCTCCCAATCGGAGTTCGGCGCAGCCGCTGTTGCACCGCCCGGCACTTTCGCGATGCGATCGGCGGCCTCTGCAAACTTACCCGCGCGGTAGTCGCGCTGCGCCCGCTGACGGGCCACGTCCGGGCCATTCTGGACCGCCTTCGGGAGCGCGGCCACGAGTTTGTTTGCACCCTTCTGGTCGAGGTAGACCGACAGCAGCGCCGTTGCGAGACGCTGATCGGCGTCCTCCATCAACGGAAGCATACGGCGCACGCGCTGCGCCCGTCCGTTGCGCGACTTCGTTGCGGTGTAGTTCTTCGAAAGCAGCCGACGCACGCGGGCGACGTGATCTTCTGCGCGGAGCAGGTCACCGAAGCGCTCAAGGAAGCCCGTTTCAAACGAGTTCGAAAGCATGTTCTCACGCCACGCCCGACGCGCGAGTTTTGCGGCCGCTTCTTTCTCACCAAGCGCCAGCTTCGCCGAGGCGAACGCTGCGAACCCGGCACCGGTGATCGGCGGAATGTCAGTGAATAGCGCATCGAAGGCCTGCGCGGTGCCGCCTCTCGTCAGCGCGATGTCTTCCATCTTCCGGCGGAGCAGTCGGCGTGATGGCCAGTACCGGTTCGCCGTGAGGAACGCACCGTAGTCGGCGGCATCCGCAAAGCCTGCCCGCAGGCGGAGCCAGTCGGCGATCTTGCCGGCGACCGGATCTTTGATTTCGGCGCGCTTCTGGACGAGCGTTTCGAGCCGGCCCTTGGACGCGGCCGTCTCGACCGCCTTGAGCGCTTTCAGGTCGGCGTCAGACACATCGGCGTTCACAAACGTGCCGAGCATCTCGCGGACCTTCGCGCGGAACGCTTTCTCTTCCGCCGGCATCGAGACCGAGAACTTCTCGTCGGCCGGTTCGGTATTGACGGAGCTCGGTTTATCAGCGCGCGCCTTGACGGGTTGACCACGCTTCGGGTTCGCGGTCGGCGGGGCGGGGAGGATCGCAGCGGTCGTCTCGGCGGTCGCTTTCGAAGTCTCCGTCTCTGGCGCCTCGGCTTTGGCGAGAGTCATCGGAACGGGCGCGAGGATCATCGCCAGGATCAACGGACCGGCCAGCCTCGCCAGCGCATCGGCAAGTGGCGCCTTCGATGAAAGCGATCGGGTCACGGGCCTCTCCCGGATTAATGACGGTAGATGCTGGCTTGGCTCTGGCGCTGCGGCCACGCGGTCCGGAAACGTTGCCGGCGCGCGATGCTTGCCGCGTGTGCGAAGCACTCGTACTGTCGAGACCATAGGCGCCATCACCGGTTCGGTATCAAAGCGCCGAAATGTCGGCAATATCAACGGCAGCTCGGTTAATTCGTGTACAGCCGTACGTGGCCGCTCCGGACTGGAGGACACCCCATGTTTCGAGGCTCGTTTCCCGCACTGATCACGCCGTTCAAGGACGGGAAGGTCGACGAAGACGCGTTCGCGAAGCTGGTCGAGTGGCAGATCTCGGAGGGCTCACATGGCCTCGTCCCGGTTGGCACAACCGGGGAGAGCCCGACGCTATCGCATGAGGAGCATCAGCGGGTCGTCGCACTCTGTATTGAAGTCGCGAACAAGCGCGTTCCGGTGATCGCAGGCGCTGGCGCCAATTCGACCGCTGAGGCGGTTTCGCTCGCCAAGCACGGTGAGGCTGCCGGTGCGGACGCGGTGCTCTCGATCGTGCCCTACTACAACAAGCCGACGCAGGAAGGCATCTTTCAGCACATGAAGGCGGTCAACGACGCTGTCTCGTTGCCGATCATCATGTACAACGTGCCCGGCCGGACGGTGGCAGACATGCTGCCGGCAACCGTTGCCCGGTGTGCAGCCTTACCGAACATCGCTGGCATCAAGGACGCGACAGCGAACCTTGCGCGGGCGTCTGCGCAACGCATGCTTTGCGGCGGCGAGTTCGTCATGATGTCCGGCGAAGACGCGACCGCCCTGGCCTTCAATTCACACGGCGGCACAGGATGCATTTCCGTCACCGCGAACGTTGCGCCACGTCTATGCGCAGCGCTGCAGGAGGCAACGCTCTCGGGCGATTACGGCAAGGCGCTTGTTCTGCAGGACCGCCTTTTCCCGTTGCATGATGCGCTGTTCGCGGAGACCAGCCCCGGCCCGGTCAAGTACGCCGTCTCGCGGCTCGGCTTTTGTGAGCCGACGGCGCGCTTGCCGATCGTCCCAATCAGCGAGCAGACGGCGCGGATGGTTGACGCAGCAATGGCGCACGCGGGCCTCATTCAAACGGCGGCGGCTGAGTAGGCTGTGCGCCACGACGACCTGTTGCGCAGGGCGCAAGCGAGCCGAAAGCCATGGCGGCGAAGACTGACAACAACACCAAGCGGATCGCTGAAAACCGGCGGGCCCGCTACGAGTTCGCGATCGATGAGACGTTCGAAGCCGGCCTTGTGCTGACCGGCACCGAGGTTAAGTCGCTGCGTCAGGGCCAGGCGAATATCGCTGAGAGCTACGCCTCGTTCGAGGATGGCGGGCTGAAGCTCATCAACGCCTACATCCCCGAATACAATCAGGCCGGTGCGTTCTTCAATCACGAGCCGCGGCGGCCTCGGCAGCTGCTGTTGAACAAGCGCGAGATGCACAAGCTTTCGATCGCAACCGATCGCAAAGGCATGACGATCGTGCCGCTGGAGCTGTACTTCAACGCGCGGGGGCTGGCGAAGCTTCGCCTCGCGGTCGCCCAGGGCAAGAAGCTCCACGACAAGCGCGCGACCGAGCGCAAGCGAGACTGGCAGCGCGAGAAGGCGCGCCTGATGCGCGACCGCGGCTAGGCTCTAGGCATCGAGAAACGCCCGCGCTGACGCGAACACATCGTTGAACATCTGCTCGGTGAGCCGGCCGGTATTCGTGTTGTAGCGAGAGCAGTGATAGCTGCTGAAAACCTCGTATCCACCGACGGTTGTCTGTGCCCCGTGGCCGAACGGATGATCGGCCTGCCGCGCGCCTAAGGCTGCAATGACTGATGTGTGCGCGACCCGCCCGAGCGTCACAATGGCCCTCAGTTTGGACAGCGCAGCTATGCGCTGGGTGAGAAACGCTCGGCAGGTTTTGACCTCTGCACCCGTCGGTTTGTTGTCAGGGGGGACGCAGCGAACCGCGTTCGTCACCACGCAACCCTTGAGCCGCAAGCCGTCATCCGGGTGCGCGGCGAACGCATCGTTTGCGAACCCGTGCCGGTGCAGCGTTGCGTAGAGAAGGTCCCCGGCATAGTCGCCGGTAAACGGGCGACCGGTGCGATTGGCACCTTTCAGCCCGGGCGCGAGCCCCACAATCAAGAGTGTGCCGTCGGCATCACCGAATGAGGGAACGGCACCTGAATACCAGTCCGGGTTCTCTCTTGCATGGCGTGCAATGAAAGCCGCGAGCCTTGTGCAGAGTGGGCAGTTTCGATCGGGCTCGGCGCCGCTGCTGGATAAAATCTGATCTGCTGCGCTCATTATTGGGAATCCACTGACGCCGCAGTGCAGAATAGCGCCGCGAGCGACGCTTCAAATTAAATTGTAGCCGGCGTCTTAATAGTCGTCATCGTCATCAAAATTGTGGGTCCGCTCGTGGTCTCTGTCAGTGCGCTGGCTTTCCCGGCGCTCCTGGCTCTGATTGTTCCGCTGGCCGACCTCCCGACAGAAATGGCTCGAAAGGTCGACGAGATCGACGAATTGATCGGCCTGGCGTCTTAGTTCATCCGCGACCATGGGGGGCTGGCTCTCCATCGTTGAAACGACAGTCGTGCGCTTACCCATCTGCTGAAGGGCGACAATCAAAGCTTTGAAGTCGCCGTCGCCGGTGAAAAGCACAATGTGATCAACGTGTTGCGCCATCCGAAGGGCATCGACGCAGAGCTCGATGTCCATATTACCTTTGATCTTTCGGCGACCGGCCGAATCCGTGAATTCCTTCGTCGGCTTGGTGACCATCGTAAAACCGTTGTACTCGAGCCAGTCGATTAACGGCCTGATGGATGAGTATTCCTGGTCTTCGGCAATAGCGGTGTAGTACTGAGCGCGAATGAGTCTTCGATCATTGCTCCGGAAATATGCGAGGAGTTTTCTGTAATCGATTTCGAAATTCAAAGCTTTCGTGGCTGCATAAAGGTTTGCGCCATCAATAAAGATCGAAATTCGTTCGCCGGGGTATGTGTGCATCTTAGTTCGCTCGGTCTGACGGATTGGCTTTCGACGACGCCAGTGAGTGTGAACCGGCAAAAAAATAATGCGTAGAGACTGACTTTGCCATTGTTCTCTGACGTTCAATGTTCAGAGACCAAATCACAGAAACGCATAGCGGAATTGGAAGGACGAAGTTGGCGCCGTGGTTCATTGTATTTTTAGTTTAGGCAGTAATGCAGAAAGCGCATTCGGCTCTCCTGCCGAAACCCTTGCCGCTGCAGTCGCCGAACTTCGCTCCGTGTGTTGTCCAGATCTCGTGGCCTCGTCCGTTTACACAACGGCTCCGGTCGGCCACGTTCGTCAGCCAGACTTTCTGAACATAGCCGCAGCGGGTGATGCAAGCCTGTCAGGATTAAGCCCACGACAGATTCTCCTGTGGATTGGACGCTACGAACGTGCTGCAGGCCGTCGGCCGGGCCAACGGTGGGGGCCGCGGCCGCTCGACATCGATTTGATTGCCTATGGCGATGCAATTGTTGGTTGGCCACCGAATCCACGGTTTTGGAGACACATAACGCTCCCCCATCCGCAAGCACATCGACGCGCTTTTGTGCTCGAGCCTTTGCGGACAATTCGTCCGGATTGGCAGCATCCCGTATTCAGAAAAACTGTAGACCAACTTTTGCGCGAATTGCCGGCGTTTGAGCGAGTGTCGAGTGCAAGAGCGGTTGCTCAATGATGAATTGCTGTTTCAGCTAGTCAGAAAGCGATTTCGGCGCAGTCCGGCGTTTTCTGACGGCGGCATGCAGGCGCAACTTTAGAGCGTCGTCACGCAGAAGATTGTCCTAAGGACGCGCACAGCAGTTATCTGCATGGGTTGAATGATGTTTTCGGCAGCGGAGTCGCCGCGACTGAACAATTAATCCGACTGCGTCTTATCCAAGCCTCCGAACGCAGTTCGCAACGAAGTTTGCGTTGTCGATTTCTCCTTGGGACGCGCGGGACCGGCGGGCCGTGGGGAGCGCTGCAGCGCTTGCGTGTCCCGCGCGGCGGTGGCATAACACGGGTATCCCAGACATCACTCGAGGTGTGCCTTGCGTTTGCAAGAGCGCGCGAACGCAAGGAATTAGCCGTGGCTCGTGTCACCGTCGAAGATTGCGTCGACAAGGTCGACAACCGGTTCGAGTTGGTCCTCCTCGCTGCCCATCGCGCGCGGGCGATCGCTAACGGCAGCCCCATGCAGGTCGCGCCCGACGGTGACAAAGACCCGGTCGTGGCGCTTCGAGAAATCGCAGACGAAGGCATGAAGCCGGGTGATCTGCGCGAAGGCCTCATCCACTCGATCCAGAAGAATGTTGAGGTCGATGAGCCGGAAGAGAAAGCCGCTCCCCTTCTCACCGGCGATCGCCGCGGGCCTATCCTCGGCCGGGATACCCAGTCGCAGGACAACCAGGTCGACGTCATGACCGAGGAGCAGCTTCTCCGCGCCATGGAAAGTCTCACGCCGACCGAGCCATCTGCGGCGCTCGGCGGCCCGACATCCGGTGGCGGCAGCGGCTCGCGTTCGCGTTAGGTGATCGCAGCGCGTCGCACGCCTCGATTGCGTGGAATTAAATTGCGGCCGCCCTGTGCTAACCGGGCGGCCGTTCGCATTTCTGAAGCGTACAGGCCTGTTGCGAACGCCACTGAGAACCTAAAGCGGTTCTCAACCCGTATTCGTGGTAGACTCTGGAATTCGGCGTGCCGGTTGTCCCCGCGCCGCGTCAAAGCCCGCTCTCTTAGATCAGGAGACCCCGCCCGCCCGTGATGCGCCAGGTCGAACTCGTCGAACGCGTTCAGGCCTACGATCCGAAAGCGGACGAGGCATTGCTCAACCGCGCGTACGTGTACGCGATGAAGGCGCACAGCAACCAAAGGCGCGCCAGCGGCGATCCCTACTTCTCCCATCCGCTCGAAGTCGCAGCGATCCTCACCGATCTCCGGTTGGATGACGCAACGATTGCCACCGCGCTTTTGCACGACGTCATCGAAGATACAGAAGCAACCCGCACCGAAATCGACACGCTGTTCGGCTCAGAGATTGGCGCGCTCGTTGATGGTCTGACGAAGATCAAGAAGCTTGATCTCGTCACAAAGAAGCTCGAGCAGGCTGAGAACTTCCGCAAGCTTCTGATCGCGATCTCGAGCGACATTCGCGTCCTACTCGTGAAGCTCGCCGATCGTCTGCACAACATGCGGACGCTGACGCATATGCGACCCGACAAGCGACAGCGGATTTCGGAGGAAACGCTCGAGATCTACGCGCCGCTCGCAGGACGAATGGGCATGCAGGCGCTCCGCGAGGAGCTTGAGGACACGAGCTTCCGCTGGCTCCATCCAAATGCATACAAGACGGTCAACGATCAGCTCGAGCTGTTGAACGCCCGCAACGAAGACCTGGTTGGCGACATTAAGTCAGCGCTGCAATCGCATCTGGAAGAGCTCGGACTTCGCGCAGAGATTTCAGGCCGTGCGAAGCGTCCGTACTCCATCTGGAACAAGATGAAGAACCGGCAGATTTCGCTTGAGCAGCTGTCGGACATCTACGGCTTTCGCGTGATCGTCGACGACGTTGAGGCCTGCTACCGGGTCGTCGGCGTCGTCCACACGCGGTTCTCAGCCGTGCCGGGGCGCTTCAAGGACTACATCTCGACGCCGAAGCAGAACGACTACCGATCGATCCACACGACCGTTATCGGGCCGCGCCATCAGCGCGTCGAACTGCAGATCCGAACGCACGACATGCATTCGATCGCGGAATACGGGATCGCTGCGCACGCGACGTATGCCGACACGAAAGCTGCGACCGCCAATGGAGCCGGGGACGGCATTGCGCGCGATTTCGGCTCCGACAACGGCCCCTACATCCGCCTGCGCCGGCTCGTCGAAACGCTGCTTGAAGGCAATAGCCCGCAGGAGTTCCTCGAGCACACCAAGCTTGAGCTGTTTCAGGATCAGGTGTTCTGCTTCACGCCGAAGGGGCGGCTCATTGCACTGCCGCGCGGCGCGAACCCGATCGACTTCGCCTACGCCGTCCACACCGACATCGGCAACGCGACGACGGGTGCGATCATTAACGGCCGCAAGCTGCCGCTGACGTCGACGCTGTCCAATGGCGACGAGGTCGAAATCCTGACTGAAGAGGGCCGGACACCGCCGTCGGCCTGGGAAGCTGTCGCGGTGACCGGGCGGGCGCGCGCTGCAATCCGCAGGGCGACGCGGGAAAAGATCCGCAAGCAATACGTGGAGCTTGGCCGGCAACTGGTCGCGTCGCGATTGCGCGAATACGGCACAAGCTACGCCGACGAGCTGATCGATGCGGCGCTGCCAAAGCTCGCGTTCGCCTCGCCGGATGACGCGCTGACCGCAATCGGCCGCAATGAATTACCACTCGACGACGCGATGAAGGCGATCATGCCGGACGTCGATGCGATGTCGCGGCCGCAGGTGACGCGCTACCGCCCTCGAAACAGATACGATCACGGCCAGGGTCAGGACGGGTGGTTCAACCTTGCCAAGGTTATGGGGCTTAAGTTTCGCGCGTCCGATGCGGGCACAGCAAACGGCCGCGAGGCACCGTTCCCGATCCGCGGCGTCGGCGATGAAGTCCCGGTTCGCTATCAGGACGGTGGCGCCGTTCCCGGAGACCGCATCATCGGCGTTCTGATCCCAAATGAAGGGATCAAGATCTTCCAGATCCACTCGCCGCAGCTTTCGAGGCATGAGCACGACCAGTGGATCGATGTGACGTGGGATGTCGATCCGGAGCGGGCGACGCGCTTCCAGGCGCGCATTCTCGTGACCGCGCGAAACGAGCCGGGCGCGCTGGCGGCGACGACGCGGATCATCGCCCACCGGGACGGCAACATCGATAATCTGCGCATGACGCAGCGCGCGGCCGATTTCACGAAGATGCTGATCGAGCTTGAGGTGTGGGACCTCGCGCACCTGACGTCGATCATTGCGGACTTAAAGGCGGCGCGTGAGCTGAGCTCCGTCGAACGCATCTTCGAGGTCGCCGACTAACGGCCGGCACTCACGTACGGGCGGTCCGTCCGGTCGCATCTTGCCTTCTTCGCTTTCGCAGATGAGATACGGGCTCTGCGTAACGCCCACGCAGCGTCCCCTGCCGCTCCGTGGCGGCCGCCGATCGGAGACTGACTATGACCGACACGCCGCTCCGCCTTGGCGTCAATATCGACCACGTCGCAACCATCAGGAACGCGCGCGGCGGTCGTCATCCTGATCCGCTCAGGGCCGCACACATTGCTGTTGAGGCTGGCGCCGACGGGATTACTGCCCACTTGCGCGAAGATCGCCGCCATATCTCAGACGACGACATCGCGCGCTTAAAGCGGGATCTGACGCGGCCGCTCAATTTCGAGATGGCGGCGACTGACGAGATGGTCGACATTGCGCTCGCCCATGTCCCGCATGCAGCCTGCCTTGTGCCGGAGCGGCGAGAGGAACGGACGACAGAGGGCGGCCTCGACGTCGCGGGCAACCTCGACGAGCTGAAGGACAAGGTCTCGGCGCTTGCTGCCGCTGGCATCCGCGTCTCGATGTTCATTGAAGCCGACGCCAAGCAGATCGAGGCGAGCCGCGCGGTTGGGGCCGCCGTGATCGAATTGCACACTGGCCGGTATTGCGAACGCGTGCTCGATGAAGACTGGGAGGCTGCGAAGGCCGAACTCGACCGCCTCGAAGCCGGTGCGCGTCAGGCGACCGCCGTCGGGCTCGAAGTCCACGCAGGCCATGGTCTGACCTTCAACACTGTCGGGCCGATTGCGGCCATCAGAGACGTCGCCGAGCTCAACATCGGGCACTTCCTGATTGGCGAGGCGATTTTCGGCGGCCTCCACGAAGCCGTCCAGCGCATGCGATTGCTCATGGAACGTGCGCGGGCCGAGGCGCAGGTCGCAGAGCACGCCTGACGGAGCCTCAGATGATTATCGGCATTGGAAACGATCTGATCGATATCAGGCGCATCCAGAAGACACTGGACCGGTTCGGCGATCGCTTTCTCGAGCGGTGCTTCACCGACATCGAACGGCGGCGGTCAGAGCGCCGGCAGGACCCGGCGGCGTCCTACGCCAAGCGGTTTGCGGCCAAGGAAGCCTGCTCGAAGGCGCTGGGCACAGGGCTGCGTGACGGTGTCTTCTGGCGTGACATGGGCGTCGTGAACCTACCTTCCGGCCGGCCGACGCTGGCGCTCACCAACGGAGCGCTAGCGCAACTCGAGAGGCTGATCCCGCCGCGCCATGCTGCCCGCATTGACCTGACACTGACGGACGATCAGCCGTTGGCGGAGGCAATCGTGATCATCTCTGCGATCCCGGAAAAGGGATTTGATCGCTGACACCGCCGATCTGTCGCGCGGCCTGATGAGAGAGCGCACATTCCTTTGAACCGTGATCTTATTCGGCCCTGAAGCTGGAAATGCCGTGTTGGGCGGTCTACGTGTTGCTAACGGGCCGGGTGCGGTGTTGCCGGGACAACGCGCCCATCTTGTCGTTTCCAACCGCCGCGCGCGGCGGAGCGACACGATGGGCGCGCCATCAAGACGTGGCCTGCGGTAAGACCTAGGGCACGTGCGTGCAGTGTCGTGCGCGCTATTGGAGCTGATGATGAGCGTGCAAGGCGGGACGAGCAAACTGCGCGAGAGCGGCTGGTGGGAAGTCGCAAAGATCATCGTGCAGGCCCTGGCGCTCGCCATGATCGTGCGCGTGTTCTTCTATCAGCCGTTCAACATCCCATCGGGCTCGATGAAGCCAACGCTGCTGGTCGGCGATTACCTGTTCGTCTCGAAGCTTTCGTACGGCTACAGCAAGTATTCGTTCCCACTCACGCCGTTCGACTTCAGCGGTCGCGTCCTCGCCGGCACGCCGAAGCGCGGCGATGTCGTCGTCTTCCGTCTGCCGCGGGACAACGAGACCGACTACATCAAACGCGTCATCGGCCTGCCGGGTGACACCGTGCAGATGCAGGACGGTGTCCTGATCATTAACGGAAAGGCGATCCCAAAAAAGCGGACCGGCTCGTTCGAGACACACGACGAAGATGGCCGCCTCATCAGCATTCCGATGTTTGAGGAGACGCTGCCGAACGGGGTGACCTACAAGGTCCTCGACGAGGACCCTGACGGCCCCGCCGACAACACGCGCGTCTTCACGGTGCCCGAAGGGCATTATTTCATGATGGGCGATAACCGGGACAACTCAACGGACAGCCGCATCCCCTGGGGTGGCGTCGATTACGTCCCGCATGAGAACCTGATTGGTCGCGCCGATATCATTTTCTTCTCCGCCGCTTTCGATGACCCTGACGCCTTCCGCCTGCTGACACCGTGGCAGTGGCCTCTCGATATCCGTTGGCGCCGGTTCTTCGACGTCGTGCGTTGATCCCGTGGCGGCGGTTGCGCGACGGCGGAAACGGGCTTCGACGCTCGAGAAGGCGTTGGAGCACCAGTTCGCAGATCGCAACCTGCTGGACCGGGCACTGACACACGCCTCGGTTCGGACCGACGGCAACCGCGAAAACAACGAACGGCTCGAGTTCCTGGGCGACCGCGTGCTTGGCCTCGCCATTGCCGAGATGCTCTGGCGCGAAGAGCCTGACGCACGCGAAGGCGATCTGGCGCGGACCTACAACATGCTGGTTCGCCGGGAAGCCTGTGCGGAGGTTGCCCGCACGATCGACCTCGGCGCCTATCTCAAGTTGTCACAGAGCGAGGCCGATAGCGGCGGTCGGGACAAGGACACGATCCTCGCCGATGCGATGGAGGCGGTCCTCGGTGCGATCCTGATCGATGCCGGGTTCGAAACAGCCCGCGCGGCGGTTCATCGATTGTGGACTGCGCCAATTTCAGAGCGCGGTCGCGTCATCGACCCGAAATCGGCGCTGCAGGAATGGGCGCAGGCCCAGGGCAGCGATCTGCCGAAGTATGTCAGGGTCTCCCGCACGGGCCCCGATCATGCGCCGTGCTTCGTGACGGAAGTTCGCGTTGACGGGTATGAGCCGGCACAGGGTGACGGTCCGAGCCGGCGGCAG